>BJHE01000005.1:20849-105252 GCA_014191755.1 Cyanobium sp. | reverse complement strand
ACATGCATGGCCCCGGTCAGGGCCCTGGCACGCCGGCTCGATGCCATTCAATCAACCACAGCATTGACGCTGACACCCATGGGCGACTTCGCTCAGGTGAGTGATTCGGAGCTGCTTTTCCGCCCAGGCAATCCCGCATTCTGGGAGGCCTATCCGGAAATGAACTTCCCCCGACACAAAGGATTCAGCCAAGACCTATCCCACGAAACTATCGCTGCACCAGTACCAAACTGGATGACCATCGATTCGGGCTGCTGGACACCGCCTGTGAGGTTCGCGCGAATCAATGATGCGATCCTTTGGCTGTTCGATGGCATCGCCATGACCACATCGGGCAAGGTGATCAACGAATCCGCCTTCACCCTCCTGGAACGGAGTCCCGATCTCACCGCTATGACTGGAACACAGCGCCGGCGGCTGCGCACGGTGTTCGATCGGCGCACACTGCAGGATGCGAAGGTTATCGACGACCCGGTTTTACTTCCAACCAATGGCTGGAACCGCGCTTTCGGTCATTGGATCTACGACACTCTGACGGCGATCAACACCTTCATCGAGCCTATCCGCTCGGGCCGACTCCGAGTGGTGATGCCTGAACCAACAGCATGGCAACGAAGCTGGCTCGACCTGCTGGGCGTACCGGAGAAGGCGATCATCGAAGCTGGCTATGGATATGTGAAAGCACGGCATGCCATTGTCCCCTCAAGCCTATCTATTCAGAACGTCCGTTATCCCGGCCCCCACACCGTTGCTCTGATCGATGGGCTCCGCCACCTTGGTCAAAGCCATGGGCCTGCCTGCCCCTACCTATACCTTTCTAGGCTCGGACAAGGTGAAGCCTCTCATCGAACATTGGTGAATGAGGAGAACCTCGTGGCCGCACTCGAGCGAATCGGCTATGTCGCCGTAGCGCCGGAGGCGCTGACTCCGGCGGAGCAGGTCGCACTCTTTGCCCAGGCCCGGGTGATTCTCGGACCGGTGGGTTCAGCCTTCGCGCTGAGTGGGCTGGCCGGCCCGGGCAGCAGCGTCGTAGAGATCCTGCCACCGCCAGCGGCCCATAGCTGGATCTACCGAAGTTCGGCCAACTTCAACCACCTCTACGGCTGCATCATGGCCGAAGTCATCGAGGATTCCCAACGCGATCTGGACAGTGGCGGTATTAAAAGGGCCGATTGGTTCTACAGCTACCAAGTCGACCACGACGCGGTGATCAGGATCGCAAAACACGCCATCGAACTGTCACGCTGATCGGGCGCGCTGATCGGGCGCGCTGATCGGGCTTCAGCCCGCCCCCAAAGGGGAGCAGAGGCTCACCTTGAAGCTGGCGGAGGTGAGGGTAGCCACGGCCGATTCCCCATCGGCCACACAGAATTGGGCACCCAGGCGGACGTAGCGGCTCAACTGGTCGTCGAGAACCCGAGCCACAACCGGCACCCGAACCCCCACCTCCTCTTGGCCAGGTCGGTGTTGCAGCAGGCACTCCCGCAGCCGATGCTGAATCGCGATGTCGCCGGCTTGATCCGCTGGCAGCTCCACCACGAGTAGGCGTAGATCATCGATGCTGCGGCAGTCGTCGAGGATCAGCTGCACCCGTTCATCGCGGCGGTCCACCGCGGCCCAGACCAGCAAGCGGGCATCCAGCATCAGGTGATCGGCCAGGCGCGCAAACGACTTGGGAAACACCACCGCCTCACAGGTACCGGTGAGGTCCTCCAGCTGCAGCACCGCCATGCGGTCGCCCTTGCGGGTGGTCACCTGGCGCAGCTCGGCCACCATCGCCACCACGCTCACCTTGGCCTTATCCGCCTGCTCCTCCAGGCTGCCCAGGCCGATCGGGGCCAGCAGGTTCACCTGGCTGCCCAGCTGGCGCAGGGGGTGGTCGGAGATGTAGAAGCCCAGGAGCTCCTTCTCCAGCTTGAGCTTCTCCCGGGGCGGGTAGTCGGCCACCGGGGCGGCCTTCGGAGCGGTGGAGAGATCCGTGGTTGCCACAGCGGAATCGGCGGCGGGGGCGGCGAACAGATCGAAGAGGTTGCCCTGGCCGCTGGCCCGGTCCTTCGCCCGGGATGCGGCCCAGTCGAGGATCAGGTCAAGGTCGGCCATCAGCTGGGCCCGGTTGGAGCTGGGGTCGAGGGCATCGAGGGCGCCGCAGTGGATCAGCGATTCGATCGCGCGGCGGTTGAGCTGCTGGCCGCTGAGGCGGTCACAGAGGTCCGCAAGCGACTGGAATGGTCCATCGGTGCGGCGTGTCTCGATCAGGGCCCGGATCGCTCCTTCACCGAGGTTGCGCACCGCCGAGAGGCCAAAGAGGATCCGTTCGCCAATGGGGGTGAAATCGATACCGGAGGCATTCACATCGGGGGGCATGACCTCGATGCCCATGGCACTGCAGTTGGCGATGTAGCGCTGCACCTTGTCGCTGGCGCCCGCGTTCACCGTGAGCAGGGCGGCCATGTAGGCCACCGGGTAGTGGGCCTTTAGGTAGGCCGTCTGATAGGTGACGGCCCCGTAGGCGGTGGAGTGGCTCTTGTTGAAGCAGTACTCGGCGAAAAGCACCATCTGCTCGAACAGCGCCTCGGCCACCTTCGCCTCCACGCCCCGTTCCGTGGCCCCTGTCACGAAGAGGCTCTGGTGCTTCTCCATTTCGCTCTTCTTCTTCTTGCCCATCGCCCGCCGCAGCAGGTCGGCCTCGCCAAGGGAATAGCCAGCCAGATCCTGGGCGATCTTCATGATCTGCTCCTGATACACCATGATCCCGTAGGTCTCACTCAGGATCGGCTCGAGCTTGGCGTGGGCCACATCGATCCGCTCACGGCCGTGCTTGCGGTTGATGAATTTGGGGATCAGTCCGGCATCGAGCGGGCCGGGCCGGTAGAGGGCCAAAATCGAGGAGATGTCCTCCAGGGATGAGGGTTTGAGGTCGCGCACGATCTGGCGCATGCCGCTCGATTCGAGCTGAAAGATGCCCTCCAGATCACCGCGAGCCAGCAGCGCATAGGTGCCCTCATCGCCGGCAGGCAGGGCATCGGGATCCACCCGCACACCACTACTCTGCTCGACCAGATCGAGGGTCTTCTGGATCATCGTGAGGTTCTTAAGGCCGAGGAAGTCCATCTTCAGCAGCCCCATCGACTCCACGTCCTCCATGAAGTACTGGGTGATTACTTGGCCGTCATTGTTGCGCTGCAGCGGCACCAGCTCATCGAGGGGATCGGCGGCGATCACCACCCCGGCGGCGTGCACCCCGAAGGTCTTGTTGGTTCCCTCGATCCGCATCGCCAGATCCACCCAGTGCTTCACCTTCGGATCGCTCTCGTACTTCTCGCGGAACTCAGGATTGGGGGATTCGGCGCCGATCATCTCCTTCAGTTTGGCGGGCTTGCCGCGAGCTACAGGAATTAATTTGGCGAGGCGATCGGCTTCGCCATAGGGTATATCGAGCACGCGAGCCACATCCTTGAGCACCGCCTTGGAGGTCATGCGGTTGAAGGTGATGATCTGAGCCACCTTGTCTTCGCCGTAGCGCTGCGTCACGTAATCGATAACCTCGCCGCGGCGCTCGATGCAGAAATCGGTATCAATATCCGGCATCGACTTGCGTTCCGGATTCAGGAAACGCTCGAATAGCAGGCCGTGCTCCACCGGATCGATGTTGGTGATGCCCAGCGCCCAGGCCACCACCGAACCGGCCGCCGAGCCCCGGCCTGGCCCCACCGGGATGCCGTTGTCGCGGGCGAAGCGGATGTAGTCCCACACCACCAGGAAGTAGGTGGGGAAGCCCATCTGCTCCATCACCTGCAGCTCGAACTCCAGCCGCTCGCCGTAGGCCGGATCGAAGGCCTCGCTGGCCGCTAGGCCCAGGCGCTGGCGCAGGCCAGCCTGGGCGACCTCGGCCAGATAGGTCACGGCTGTGTGCCCCTCCGGAATCGGAAAGCGGGGCATCTGGTAGCGGCCGAGGATGTCGTAGTCCTCCACCTTCTGGGCCACCCGGGCGGTGTTGGCCACCGCCTCGGCCACCACCGCAGGTTCCAGGTGGTCGGCGAAGAGGCCGAGCATCTCGGCCTCGCTGCGGATGTACTCGGTGCCGGTGTAGCGCAACCGCTTTTCGTCACTGATCAGCTTGCCGGTGAGCACGCAGAGCAGGGCGTCATGGGCCTCCACATCACCCACGCTGAGATAGTGGGCGTCGTTGGTGGCGACCAGCGGAATGCCCAGCTCGCTGCCGATGCGGGCCATCTCCACGTTCACGATGCGGTCCTCGATGCCGCCGTGGTCCTGGATCTCCAGGTAGAAGTCGGGGCCGAAGACCTCCTGGTACCAGGCCGCCACGGAGCGGGCCACATCGGGGCGCCCCTTGAGAATTGCCTGGGGGATCTCACCGCCGAGACAGGCGGTGGACACGATCAGACCCTCGCTGTACTGGCGCAGCAGCTGCTTGTCGATGCAGGCTCGCGCAAAGATGCCCCGGCCGCGCATGCCGCGCAGGTGGCTGATGCTGGTGAGCTTCACCAGATTGCGGTAGCCCACCCCATTCTTGGCCAGCACCACCAGGTGGTAGCGCCGCTCTTTTTTAGGCTGCGGATCCTCGATCGAGCCGTTGATCACATACATCTCATTGCCGATGATCGGCTTGATGCCGGCCTTACCGCAGAGCTTGAGCAGCTCGATGGCGCCGTACATCACGCCGTGATCGGTGAGGGCCAGGGCGGTCATGCCCAGCTCCACCGCCCGCTCCACCATCTGCGGCAACTGGCTGGCCCCATCGAGGAGGCTGTAGTCGCTGTGGTTGTGGAGCGGAACGAAGGCCAAGGGGGCGGGGATCAGGCAACTTCAGGCTAGGGGAGGACGCAAGGGGCAGTGTGAAGAGGGGGCCAGGCGCCATCAGCACACCAGATCTGGGGGCGCAAGCCGCGGCTGCAACCTGAAAACGGCCACAAGATCAAGGGATCTGGGCAGGTATCCGGCGAGCCGGGCTCAGGCCACCAGTTCCGCCGCCGGTCGGCTCGCCATCACCTGGGCGTCCTGCTCATAGGCATGGGCCACCTGTAGCAGCCTCTCCTCCTGCAGCACCCCGGTAATCAGTTGCAGCCCGATCGGCAGGCCCTCGGCATCGAAGCCGCAGGGCAGGCTCAGGGCCGGCAGGCCGGCCAGGTTGACCGGGATGGTGAGCAGGTCGGCCAGGTACATGGCCAAGGGGTCGTTGGTGTGGGCGCCGAAGCGGAAGGCGGTGGTGGGCGAGGTGGGGGTGAGCAGCACATCCACCGCCTCGAAGGCGCGATCGAAATCGCGGCGGATCAAGGTGCGCACCTGCTGGGCCTTGCGGTAAAAGGCGTCCACATAGCCGGCCGAGAGGGCGTAGGTGCCGATCAGAATGCGGCGCTGCACCTCGGCGCCAAAACCTTCGGCCCGGCTGCGGGCGGTCATCGTGGCCAGGCTGTCGCCCCCTTCGGAGGTCTGGGCGCGGAATCCATACTTAACCCCGTCGTAGCGGGCCAGGTTGGCCGAGGCCTCCGAGGGCGCGATCACGTAATAGGTGGCGATGCCGTCATCGAAGCGGGGGCAGCTCACGTCCACCAGCTCGCAGCCGAGGGCCTCCAACCTTGCAGCGGCGGCCAGCACCGAGGCCTTCACGGCCGGATCCAGGCCCGGCTGCTCGAAGCATTCGCGGATCAGGCCCACCCGCAGGCCCTTCACAGGCTGGTGCAGGGCGGCGGAGTAATCGGGAACAGGCAGCTTCAGGCAGGTGGCATCGCGGGGATCGGCACCGGCGATCGCCTGGAGAATCTCGGCGGCGTCAGCGACGCTCGTGGTGAACGGACCCACCTGGTCGAGGGAGCTGGCGAAGGCCACCAGCCCCCAGCGGCTGACACGGCCGTAGGTGGGTTTGAGCCCCACCACGCCACAGAAGCTGGCGGGCTGGCGGATCGAGCCGCCGGTGTCCGAGCCGAGGGCCGCCATGCACTCTCCCGCCGCCACGGCCGCCGCACTGCCGCCGGAGCTACCGCCTGGCACCCGCTCCGGATCCCACGGGTTGCGACTGGGGCCAAAGGCGGAGGTCTCGGTGGAGCTGCCCATGGCGAACTCGTCGAGGTTGGTCTTGCCGAGCAACACGGCGCCAGCCTCCCAGAGGCGCCCGGTCACGGTGGATTCATAAGGGGGCACGAAGCTCTCCAGCATGCGGCTGGAGCAGGTGGTGCGAATGCCCAGGGTGCAGAGGTTGTCTTTGATGGCCAAGGGGATGCCGGCCAGGGGTGGAAGGTCCGTGCCGGCGGCCCGGGCGGCATCGATCCGATCGGCATCGGAACGGGCCCGCTCGGCGGTGACTTCGAGGTAGGCGTGGATGGTGGGATCCACGGCCGCGATCCGCTTGAGATGGGTTTCGGTGAGTTCCCGGGCGGACACCTCACCCCGGCGCAGCTGCGCGCGCCACTCGGCGATCCCCATCCAGCCATCGATCCAGCTGGGGCGACGCTATCAGCCAGAGCCCGGAGCACTGCCGGTGCCCCGCGGCGCCACCCCCCTGCAGCGGGGAACGCGGTTCCGCGGGGCTCAACCGAGATCGGCCGCCTCGGTGAGGGGTTCGCCCCGCTGGGTCCGCAGCAGCTGGTGCTCAATGGAGGCCGGCGCTTCGGAGCGGAGATCGGCCAAAAAAGGAACCAGGGCCGCTTCGAGGGTGGAACGTCTCACGAATGGACCGAACCAGTACACCGCATCCGGTGAGCGAGTCTGGACGCGAGCCCACCACGCCAGGCCCAACCCGTTGGCAACGCTTCGCACGGGCCAGAGAAGCGGATTCATGGGCAGGGGAAAGGGTTGAGTTTAATTTTGAACCTCAGGCTCCACGCCGTCCGCCCCGGTGCTGAGCCGAGCACCGGCAACGGCGGGGTTCCGGCATGAGCCCCGCTCACCAGCAGGGTCATAGCCGGATATCGGCCTGGAACAGGCTGGGTTCGGGAGCCACCGAGGCATGCCAGGAGGTTTCCTGAGAGCCCTCTGGGGCTCCGGCAGCCTCGATTCCGCACGGGAGCTCCGCTCCTTCGTGGGGAGCTTCGCTGCGGTGCGGCCCAACAGCCTCACCGCTGGATTCCCCTCCCGGGGATGGGCCTTCGAAGGATTCCCCTACAGCACTAACCTCGCTTGAGGGGCCCTCGCCTGAGGGCAGCAGATCAAGATCAGGGGCCAGCCACGCCGGAGCCGCGCTGGCGGCTCCATCGTCCGTCGGGCCTTCGTCCATGGCTCCGTCGTCTAAGGCCACAACGTCGATGGCCCCGTCGTCCAGGGCCCCGTCTTCGATGACCTCATCGGCTACCGGAGCAGGGATGCTGGAGGAAGCCGGCTCGGGATCCAGAGGGCTGGGAACCGCTTCCACCGGAGCCGGAGTTGGGAGGGCAGGCCTCACCAGGCGCGGAGCGGGGGAGGTGCCAGCGAGCCCCTTCATCCAGCTGCGGCGGGCCACTTCGTAGAGCAGCAGGGCCGTGGCCACCGACGCGTTAAGGCTCGGGGTGGCACCGCGCAGGGGGATGCGCACGAGCTGATCACAGTTGCGGCGGGTCAGCAGGGAGAGCCCGTCTCCCTCCGATCCGGTCACGATCACCAATGGACCCTCCAGATCCGCCTCCTCCAGGCTTACGGTGCCCTCTCCGGCAAGCCCGATCACCCGATACCCCTCCTGCTTGAGGGTGTCGAGGGAACGGTTGAGATTCACCACCCGGGCGATCGGCAGGTGCTCCAGGGCACCGGCCGCCACCTTGGCCACTGAACCGGTGAGGCCGGCGTTGCGGCGCTGGGGCAGCACGAGGCCGTGGGCCCCGAGGGCCTCGGCGCTGCGCACGATGGCGCCGAGGTTCTGGGGATCGGTGAGGCCATCGACGGCCAGCAGCAGCGGCGCCTCACCGATGCCGCGACAACCCTCGATCAGGCTGGCCAGATCGAGGGTGTCCACGGCCGCGGGCTGCAGCACGATGCCTTGGTGCACGGCACCGCCGCTGATCTGGCCGAGCCGGGCCCAGGTGACCTCCTCCACGAGCACACCGGAGGCCTTGGCCTCCCGCAGCAACTGCAGAAAGCGGGGGCTGAAGCGCATCTCGGGGGTGCACCAGATGCGGTGAACCGGCCGACCGCTCTCGAGGGCGGCCTGGGCGGTGTGGCGACCCCAGATCAGATCAGAAGGAGCGGCGGCGGCGAAGCTCTCGGCCTCGCTCCGCTCCCGATCGGCAGCGGGGGCGGGAGCCGCCGCGCCGGATCCGCGCGAGAACAGCATCGGTGCCGGGGGCCGGACGGACGGTGCCCCGAAGGGAACGCGCCGCTGGGGCTGCCCATCTCGAAAACGCGAGGCAGAGGGGCGGTCGGCGCCGAAGCGATCGGGACCGCGCCGTCCCTGAAAGGGGGCACGGACATCCATGCGGCGGGGCCTTCGGTCGGCCGCGCCTCGCCCCTCGGGGGGACGACCAACGGCGCCCCGGCTGCCCTCCCCGTCCCGGCCGCCGTAGGGGGCACGGTCGCGGCGAGGCTCGAAGCGCTGGCCGTCGCGGGGGGCATAGGCCCGGCGTTCTCCACCCGGGCGCTCGAAGCGGCCAGCGCCGGGCTCGGCGGCATAGCGGCCTCCATCACGGTCACGGCCTGGCTCAGGCCGCGGGGCCCCGGGCCTGGGCGGGCGGCCGGCGGGCCGGCTGAAGGGGCGGTTGGGGGGATCTCCCCCGGAACCACGACGGGGGCCACGGTCGGTGGGACCGGTGGAACGGCCCTGGGAACGGCCTCCGGGACGGCGATCAGGGGACGGGCTCATGGGGTGCGGGGCGACGGGTTGGGTGGATCGGTCTTCGCGAGGTGGTCCAGGAGCTCGGCCAGCCGCCGTGGGTTCCGCAGAAAGAGCCATCCCAGCATCGTCTCAAATCCTGTGGCCTGCCCATAGATGGCGGCCTCCGAGCGGCGGGGTCCACGGCCGGCCCGGTTGCGGCCGCGACGCACCAGATCCCGCTCCTGCTCCATCAGCAGAGGTTCCAGACGCTGGAGGGCTTCCGCCTGGGCCTCGGCCCTCACGGCCGCCACCACGGCCCGATGGGCACTGGCGGTGCGGGTGGCCTGGTGGCAGTGGAGCAGGCGCTGGTGGAGTTCCCAGACCGCATCCCCGAGCCAGGCCAGCTGCAGGGGACCGAGGTCAACGGAGTTGGGCAGGGGCGGCTCCACGGGCAGCCAGACCCCAGGGGATGGCGGACCGGATGGATCGGCGGACGCCGCATCAAGCGGCGTCAAGCTGGCCAAGCGCACTCTCAAGGTCGGGCTTCAGGTGAAGGAAATCCTCCAGCCGCACCAATTTCACGGTTTGCACCACGCGGGCATTGCCCACCACCATGAATTTCAGGGCGGCGTCGTTGCACTGCTTAGCCAGCTGCACGAGGGCTCCGAGGCCTGAGGAATCGAGGAAGTCGATCCGGCTCAGGTCGATCACCAGGGGGAGGCTGCCGCGGTGGATGTGGGCGGCCACGAACTCCGAGAACTGTTTGTCCGAATAGGCATCCAGTTGCCCGGTGAATTGGAACAGCACGCAGTGGGGCTGCCGTTCGTAGCCGCCCCGCAGGGATACCGTCAGTCGCTGCAGGTCGTTGATCGCTCCAACCCTCTCGGAAGCCTTCGCGGGCAGTGTAGTGATCGCGACCGCCATTGCCACAACCGCAACACAACGTGGGCGAAAGCTCAGCGGCGCTGGGCCATCAACTCAGCAAAGCGGGCGAAGTGGTGGTCGGCATCATGGGGGCCGGGACTGGCCTCCGGGTGGTATTGCACCCCGAACACCGGCTGATCGCGCAGGGCCAGGGCGGCCACGGTGCGGTCGTTGAGATTCAGGTGGGTCACGATCACGCGATCCGCCGGCAGGGAGGCGGCATCGAGGGCAAAACCATGGTTCTGGCTGGTGATTTCCACCGAACCCGGGGAACCGCAGGGGTGGTTCAGGCCGCGGTGGCCGTAGCCGAGCTTGAAGGTGCTGCCCCCGAGGGCCAGCCCGAGGATCTGATGGCCGAGGCAGATGCCGAAGAGAGGCAGATCGGCATGGGTCAGCAGCGTGCGGGCCAGGGCGATTCCCCCGGCCACGGCGGCCGGATCCCCGGGGCCGTTCGAGAGAAAC
Organism: Cyanobium sp.; assembly: GCA_014191755.1. Lineage (GTDB taxonomy): Bacteria > Cyanobacteriota > Cyanobacteriia > PCC-6307 > Cyanobiaceae > Cyanobium. Next base: position 95,132 of record BJHE01000005.1, on the reverse strand, counting down.
ACCCCTTCAGGCTCCAGGGCCAGCACCTGTTCGGCGGTGGCGTCGGCCGGCAGCACGGTCAGGGAGCAGCCATGGGCTACAAGCCGCTCGAGGATCGCCCGTTTGATGCCGAAATCGATCGCCACCACCCGAAAAGGGCGCTCCGGCCGGTTCTGAAGGCGGGTGTCGAATCCGGCCCTGCAGAGGTCGTTCCACACGTATGGACGGGTCGTGCTGACCGTGGCCGCCAGGTTGAGTCCATCCATCAAGGGAGCGCAGCGCACCCGCTCCAGGAGCGAGGCGGCACCGCTGCCATCGGTGCTGATCGCGCCGTTGATGGCCCCGCCTTCGCGCAGATGACGCACCAAGGCGCGGGTGTCGACGCCACGGATCCCCACCACGCCGTGGCGGCGGAGCCAGCTCTCGAGATCCTCACGGCTGCGCCAGTTGCTGGCCACCGGAGAAAGCTGGCGCACAATCACGCCGCGCACGTGGGGATGGTCGGCTTCGTCGTCCTCTCCGTTCACCCCCGTGTTGCCCAGTTCCGGATAGGTGAAGGTCACCAACTGACCGGCGTAGCTGGGATCGGTCATCACCTCCTGATAGCCCGTCATGCCGGTGTTGAAGACCACCTCACCGATCACGGTGCCCCGAGCCCCGAAGGCCAGGCCCCGCAGCACGGTGCCATCGGCCAGCACCAGGAGAGCCTCTTGGGGCGGAGAGCCTGAGGCCTGAGCCGGAACCTCCGGACCGGGAAGGGGGGTCGCAGTCGCCGGGGCGGGGGAGGAGACCATGGCCGGGGGAATGGGAATGGGCGAGGAAGAAAACTGGTTCTGGGCCGATCATCCCCCAACGGGGGACGACAGGGCGGCGCGCAGCTGCTCGAGCCGCTGCCAGGGGGCGCCGCTGGCCAAAACCTCCAGGGCCGTCGGCACCGCTTCGGCCACGCCGGGTGCCACGCCTGCCGCCCAGAGCACCAGGGCGGTGTTGAGAGCCACCACCTGCCGCTGGGCACGGCTACCGCCGCCCTGGAGCACCGCCTCGAGAATGGAGCGGTTGGTGGCCAGATCGCCACCCAGCAGGGCTTCGAGGGGGGCCGGCTCCAGCCCGACGTCCGCTGCGTCGAGACTTTGGCGCCGCCATTCACCCCGCTCGACCAGGAGCAGGTCGTTAGGGCCGCTGAGGGTGGCCTCATCCAGGCCGCCATGGCCATGCACCACCACGGCTCGGCCCGGGCCGAGCCGGGCGAGGGCTTCGGCCATGGGCTCGAGTTGATCGGGCCGCGCCACCCCCAGCACCTGGGCCTCCGGCCGCAGGGGATTCACCAACGGACCAAGTTGGTTGAACACGGTGCGTACCCCGAGGCTGCGCCGCAGCGGAGCTAGACCCACCAGGGCCGGGTGCCAGCCGGGGGCGAACACAAAGGTGACCCCCGCCTCCCGCAGGGCGGCCAGCACCCGCTCAGGCGGCGCCGCCAGATCCACCCCGAGAGCCTCGAGTACATCAGCCGAGCCCACCCGACCGCTGGCACTGCGGTTGCCGTGCTTGGCCACGGCGGCACCACAGGCGGCGGCGGTGAAGGCCACGGCGGTGGAAATGTTGAAGCTCTCGACCCCGGAGCCGCCGGTGCCGCAGGTATCCACCAGCGGCAGCGCGGGCCGGGCGGCGGGCACGGGGGAGGCTTCCCGCAGCACGACCGCCATAGCCGCCAGTTCCGAACCGCTCACCCCCTTGGCCCGCAGGGCGGCCAGCAGGGCGCCGGTGAGCACCGGTTCGATGGCCCCGGACAGCCAGCCGTTCATCAACGCGCTGGCCTGCTGGGGCTCTAGGTCCCGCCGCTCAAGCAGCAGATCCAGAAGCCGGGGCCAAGGGACGGATGGGGTCATCGGAGGTTGGGGGGAGCGGATCCAGGCCTTGAGCGGATCCGCCAAGCCGTGATGGCCAGGCCGAAAGGCAGGGCCAGAAAAAAGGCCCGGGTGCAGGCACACCGGGCCGGGTGATGGGGACCCCCCCACTATCACCCGGAGAGGCGGATTCTGGCCAGCATCCCCCCGAGCGGCTCAGGACTCGGCGTCGGCGGTATCGAAGCCGGAGCCCACCGCCTCAGCCCCGGCGGCCAGGCCTGGGCGGTAGCCAGCGGCCCAGATGGCCCGGGTGCGGTCTCGCAGAGCGGTTCGGTCCAGCCCCCAGAGCCGTAGCACCCGCTCCAGATCGTCCTTCAGGTCGACAGCACCGGGAAAGCCTTCATAACGGTGAAGCAGGCGAGCGGCGTCCACCAAATGGCCATCCTCAGGGGTGGCGGCCGCCAGCAGCTGATCGATCACCTGCCGATCGATCGCATGCAGCGGGTGGCTCTGGTCGGGCGCGGGGATCTCCGGCATGGCCCTTGCTCTCCGGGGTGCTGCGTAGGTTAGTTGCCTCTTGTTGGCGGAATGAATCGCATGGATGGACCGCGGCTCCGGCGCATCCTCCATTATCTGAAACCCCACCGCCGCATCGTGCTCATGGGGGCGCTGTCCCTCGTGGTGGTGAACCTGCTCGGGGTGAGCCTGCCCCTGATCGTGCGCAACGCCGTGGACGCCCTCCATGGCGGCTTCGCCCTTTCCGATGTGCTCCAGAAAGCAGGCCTGATCATCGCGCTGGCCACGGTGATGGGCCTGGTGCGGCTCTGGTCGCGGATCCTGGTGTTCGGGGTGGGCCGGCAGGTGGAGGCCGATCTCAAGCAGCGGATCTTCGATCACCTGCTGCTGCAGGAACCGGGCTGGGTGCAGAGCACGGGCAGCGGTGAGGTGATCAGCCGGGCCACCAGCGATGTGGAGAACGTGCGCCGCTTGCTGGGTTTTGCCGTGCTCAGCCTCACCAACACGGCCCTGGCCTATGCCCTCACCCTGCCGGCGATGCTGGCGATCGACCCCCTGCTCACCCTGGCGGCGGTGGGTTTATATCCGCTGATGCTGCTGGTGGTGCGACTGTTCGGCGGCCGGATGATGAAGCAGCAGCGGCGCCAGCAGGAGGCACTGGCCCAGCTCAGCGACCTGATCCAGGAGGACCTCTCCGGCATCGGCGCCATCAAGATCTACGGCCAGGAGCTGATGGAGCAGGAGGCGTTCGAGGGGCGCAACCGCCTCTACCGCGATGCCGCCCTGAAGCTCGGGCGCACCCGCGCCACTCTTTTTCCCCTGCTCGAGGGCATCGCCTCGGTGAGCCTGCTGCTGCTGCTCGCGATCGGCAGCGGCCAGATCGAGAGCGGCCGGCTCACGATCGGCGACCTGGTGGCCTTGATCCTCTTCGTGGAGCGACTGGTCTTCCCCACGGCCCTGCTGGGGTTCACCCTCAACAGCTTCCAGACCGGCCAGGTGAGCCTGGATCGGATCGAGGCGCTGCTGCAGCGTGAGTCGCTGGTGGAGTCACCGCCGGAACCGATCGCCCCCGTCGAGCCCGCCCGGGGGATGGTCGAGGCCCGCGGCCTCACGGTGCGCTACCCAGGGGCGGCGCGACCCAGCCTCGATGGGCTGAGTTTCCGGATCGAGGCCGGCGAACTGGTGGCAGTGGTGGGGCCGGTGGGCTGCGGCAAAACCACCCTGGCCCGGGCCCTGGGACGGATGGTGGTGGTGGATCCTGGTCAGCTCTTCTTCGATGGGATCGACATCACCCGTTTGGCCCTGGAGGATCTGCGCCGCCAGGTGGCCCTGGTGCCCCAGGAGGGCTTTCTGTTCACCGCCAGCCTGGCCGATAATCTGCGTTACGGCGATCCCGGCGCCCCGATCGAGCGGGTGGAGAAGGCCTCACGCCAGGCCCGTCTGGAAGCCGATGTCAAGGGCTTCCCCGATGGCTACGCCACCCTGGTGGGGGAGCGGGGCATCACCCTCAGCGGTGGCCAGCGTCAACGCACGGCCCTGGGGCGCGCCCTGCTGGTGGAGGCACCCCTGCTGGTGCTCGACGATGCCCTAGCCAGCGTGGACAACAACACCGCCGCGGGAATCCTGGCGGAGATCCGGCTGCAGCGCAGCCGCTCCGTGCTGATGATCAGCCACCAGCTCTCGGCCGCTGCCGCCTGCGACCGCATCCTGGTGCTCGAGGAGGGCCGCCTGGTGCAGGAGGGCCATCACCGCGACCTGGTCACGGTGGCCGGACCCTACCGGCGGCTGTGGGAACGGGAGCAGGCGGAGCGGCTGCAGGCCGCATGACCTGCAGGCCGCATGAGATGCAGGCCGGATGAATCAATGGGCCGTGCCGGCCTGATCGATCCCTGGGCGCCATTGGCCTGAACAGATGTTGCCCAAACCCTGCAGAGGGCTCTGGGCTCGCTTCACTGGAAGCACCGTGTCGGGCCTGAGCGCCGATCAGCCTTCGTCCGGGCTCCACCACCCACCACCCCCATGACCACCACGCCAGGCCCCAGCATCCGCCCATACAACCTGCGCTGCACCCTCACCTTCGGTGACATCTACGGCCAGATCCTGATCTGGATGGCCGTGATCTTCGTGAGCCTGGCGGCCGGCCTGGCCCTGATGGGAGCCTCCAAACCGATCTTCGCCCTGGTGGGAGTGGGCTTGATCCTGGTGCTGTCGCTTCCCTTCCTGTTGTTTGCCTTCACCACAACGCTGCTGAACCACATCGCCCTGGTGCCGGAGCGAGAAGCCTGAGGGGCAACCTAGGCTGTCCCAGACGACAGTGTGTCGTCAGTGACAACCACCGTGTTCAACAACCTGTTCAGCGACCTGCTCGGCACCGCCGGCTCCGGCATCAACCAACCGGTGAGCCCGGGGCCGGCGCAGGAGCTGAGTCACGCCGTGCTCCACACCCCGATCGGGGCGCCTGCGGGGGAAGGGGAAGGCGAAGCCCTCTTCGGCTGCGGCTGTTTCTGGGGTGCGGAGAAAGGCTTTTGGCGCCTGCCCGGCGTGGTCACCACCGCCGTGGGCTATGCCGGTGGCCAGGGCGTTGCCCCCAGCTATCAGCAGGTCTGCAGTGGACGCACCGGCCATGCGGAGGTGGTGCGGGTGGTGTGGAACCGGGAGCGGATCGACTTCAGCGATCTGCTCAAGCTGTTCTGGGAATGCCACGACCCCACCCAGGGCAACCGCCAGGGGAATGACCGCGGCAGCCAATACCGCTCCGCGATCTTCGTGAACGATCCCGAGCTGCTGACGCTGGCCCACTCCAGCCGCGAGGCCTACGCCGCCCTGCTGGCAGGAGCGGGCTACGGAGCGATCACCACCGAGATCGGGCCGGATCGAACCTTCTACGCCGCCGAGGCCTACCACCAGCAATACCTGGCCAAGCCCGGCAGCCGTCCCTACTGCTCCGCCCAACCCAGTGGGGTGGTCCTCGGCCCCTTCACAGGCGCCTCCTACCGCCTCCCCGATGTGGTCTGGCAGTCCTACGACTGGTCGGTGGCCCACTGCGTGCTGCGGGGGGACAACATGCCGATCGCCCTGCCGTGAACCGGAATCCAGCTCAGCTGCGTGAACTCCCGGTGGAGTGCCCCCGAGCTAGCCGGCTGGCGGGTCGCCAGCCCAGAGCGATGAGCAAGAAAGCTCTGGTGTTTGCCTCCGGCGCCAGCCTTCTGCTCGCCGTGGTGGGGATAGCTCCCCTGCGGGCGGCCCCCGGGCCGATGGGCTCCCCTTGGTGGGAGAACTACGACCAGCGTCAGAGCTACCTCTGCCCGGGCCGTGGCACGGTGGTGCTGGAGCGTAACGACAGCCAGGCCTCCCTGCTCAGCGGCGGATTCCGCTCCACCTTGTTCCGGGAGCCCGCCAGCGGCAGCGAACTCAGTTTCCGCAACGATGACTTCCGTGTGACCCTGCAGGGCGATGTGCTCACCCTGGAGCAGGCCAGCCGGCAGATCACCTGCCTGCGCACCGAAGAGGTATGAGTCCACCCCCCGAACCCCTCCCCGACAGGGTGGTGATCCTGGGCCTGCTGGCCACCCTGATGCTCTGCTTCGCTCTGGTGTTCTGGAGCGTGCGGCTGGCTCCGGGTCCTGAGAACCGGCCTCTGCAGTGGCGTGAGCTCCCCGCCGCCCCCAGCAACCGCCCCCTGATCTGATGGCCGAGGAGCCCGCCGACCTCAGACCCCGCCGGCTGCACCCGTTGCCCCGGGGGCTGGTGGAGCTCTACGGCCTGCTGGCCGTGCTGTTCGTGCTCGTGCCGGAGTGGATGGCCGGGGGGGCCCTGTTCGGCTTCCGCGAGGGGCGCGAAGGCTCCGAGCTACCCCTGCCTTCCGGGGCCTGGAACCGGCTGCCGGAACTGCACCTGGCCACGCTGAATCTGGCGGAGCTACGCCAGCTGGCCCGCTTCGAACACCTCCCGGGCTATGCCGGCCTAGCCCGCGATCGGCTCACAGCTCGTCTGCTGCGGCGACTGCGGAAACGCGAGAAGGGTTCCGGCAGGAGGGGGTAGGGGCTGTGATAACTTCATTCAGCCGGGGCGTAGCGCAGCTTGGTAGCGCACCACTTTGGGGTAGTGGGGGTCGCAGGTTCAAATCCTGTCGCTCCGATTTTATCGGCCTGAAACCTCCCGAATGCCGCCCCTCTCTAAGGCGGCTTTTTTTGTGGCTGAGTGGCGTGTTGGCGGCGAGGCTCAACGAAGCCGCGTAGCGGTGTGAAAGCGCTCAAGCCACTGGTTCACCCGCCTCCGCATGCGCGGCGGCACCTCCTCCAGCAACTGGCCCAGCTCCATGGCGGCCAGGCGATGCAGGATGCGCACATCCACATGCCAGAGCGCCTCCGCCTCCCGGATCAGCCGAGCCCAGGTGCGGGCGGTCTGCCAACGGCGCAACCGATCCAGCAGGGGATCCCTCTGGTGGGTGCGATCCGGCGGCAGCGTAGGGCCGTGCATGCTGCAGACCGACCAACTTTCTCCAGGTTGTCGCCCAGGCACGGCGGCGGCAATGAACTGCGGGAGGGCTTCGGAGATCGGAAGACAATCTGCGCATTCCGCAAAGGCCAGCAACAGGTCAGCTCGACCTCCTCATCCCCACGGTGCCGGTGACCCAGGTGCTGGATACCACCAGCTCGCTCAGGGTCTGCGCGCTGGTGGTTGCCGCGCCCCGACATCACTCTCAACCGTGTGATTAGCAGTTTGGTGAAGTGAGTTATCAAGAGCGCTGTGCAGATCATCTCGGCGACCGACATCAAGACCGGGCCTAAAGCCAAGCTCAGAAGCGGGGAGAAACCCTGGCAAACCCTAAAGTTTCCGCCCACGTCTTCTGTATCTTGAAGTTAGGCACTTAGTGCACTCTTTCGTTGGCTGGGTGTCATCGCGTACCCTTCGGTAAACCCGTGCATCATGGCGAAAACGAGAGCCAGCGTTTGGCGAAGCCTCGTTGAGCGCTGCCGAGGCGAGTTTAAAAAGATGAACTCTTCGGCCCAGTAGATCCGAAGAAGGGCGTCAATATGAGTTTCAATGTCTCCGGGCTCAAGTCGATGCGCCAACCGATTTCTGAAGACGTTGAGCTGAATAATGAACAACCAGAGTGAGTCTTTAGGGGGCCACCCGCCGAAAGCTCGCACGAGGCATGTCTTCTGGACGAAAGAGAGACGAGCGTCGTTCAACTGATCGGGGTGCCGCGAGGCCGCCTTTAAGAAAGGGTAAGCTCGGCCTCGACTAGAAGATGACCCTTGATGACAATGAGTTCGGGATTGTGACGCGCCGGGAGAAGGCGCCGAAACCGCTGGTACGCAGTCTCAAAAACCAGTAGAGGTATGTGTGCGCACATATGGCTGCGTGAAACTGCCTAACAATCAAGATCAGAAGCTCAAATAATTCTACGGTTGCAAGCAGCATCCCGCATGGCGTGACCCCTGTCAGCTTGTCCAAGAACCCGGTGTAACCATCACGATCCTCTTGGCTTCTGCAAGCGTGAGCCCACTGGAAGGCCCTGTCGTGGCACCCCCGTCTCTCACCGATCCGGCCCAGGCCAGCCCGCAGCCCACCGAGGTCCTGGCGGGATGGATCGAGCGCGTCACCTTCCATAACGCCGAGAACGGCTTCAGCGTGCTGCGCATCAAGGCCAGCGGCCACCGCGAGCTGCAGCAGCTGCACAACCCTGACCCCACAGAGCAGGCTGAGCGATTCGGCGGGCGCTTTGCCCAGGCCGAGCAAAGCCACCTACGGTTTGGCCGCGCAATCTATTATGGGCGCCTCGAAAAATCAGCTATCGAAAGAATTTGTTCTCTAGCTGGGGCTGATGCGGGAATGAGTCTCAATTGCCGCGCCCCGCTGGAATTCGATTTTTTCGTGATACCTTTGCGAAAAAAGCTTCAATCTCTATTCTCTTAACGTTCGAGCCGAATTGGCCTTTTTGAAGCACATGCCTTTTTGAAGCACATGTCTCTGTGAATCAACGGCCAGCCCCCGGAACTACAAGCCCATGTCGTACCCCATCTCAGCCTCATGACCCACCGTGTCCTCTCCCCTAGTCAGCGCTGGGCCCGCCTGATGGCCTGGGCCTTGGCTCTGCCTCTGGCGGGCTCCCTGCAGCCGGCCCAGGCGGCAACGTCGCTGTCTTTCCTCAGCAGCCCCTACAGCTACGTGGGTGGCGGAGAAACGGTTTCCGCGGGGCCAGACAACGGCTTCAACATCGGTGTCCACGGAGATCCATTCACAATGCTTAGCTTCAGCATCGCCGAACCCTGGACGCCAGAGGGATTGAGTCGCTATTGGAACCTTGAACTAGCAGCTCCCAAGGACGCCAGCCTTTCCGTGGGCTCCTACGCCAACGCAACCCGGTGGCCCTTTCAGGAGACAACGGCTCCAGGCCTCACCTTCAGTGGCAACTATCGCGGCAACAACAGATTAACGGGGTCATTCAATATTTTGGAGTCCAACGTTGCTGACGACGGCACCTTCTCCTTCGCCGTCGACTTTTTACAATACGACGAGGAAAGTATCAATGCCTGGATCAAAGGAGCGATCCGATACAACTCAGATTTGCCTGTCAACTTGACTCCCGAGCCCATCGTCGTAGATCCTCCGATCGATTTGGGTTACAACCCAGATCCCTATCCATATCCACCCATCATTGATCCCATCATTGAAGACCCAGGGATCGTGGGACCATGGCCAGAGAGTAGCATGATCGACCCACCAATTTCAATTTTCTCCTATATAATCGACGCTCCAGGCTTGCCTATTTATTGGTATTTTGGCGGTTCTAGCTCCTCAATGATATTCGACTCAACCCTCATTACCTTTAATACCATGAACTCCAACCCAGTCTCCACCCCCGGGCCCCTTCCCCTCGCTGGCTTCCTTGCGGGCTGGCACAGCGCTCGCCGCTTGCGGCGCCGCTGCCGGGAGAGCAGCCAAAGTGTTGCCACGCCTGGCGCTTCCCCCCAACTTTGAGGGATTAGATTGTATCTGCGGATGCGCCCGGTTCTGTGTCTTCGGGTCCAACTTCCGCCTCTCACAGAGAGGCGTGGGATTTCCTTCTGATTTCAGCCCCTTCCGAAGTGATGCTCCCCGCCGTCTTGGCCGTCTATAAGCGGAAGCCAAGCTGCAGGCACCTGTGAGTTCGCCTGCGATGCCATGCATTTTCACGCAGCCCGGAGCCATGATGAGTTTGATGGGCGGATCCGCCGATAAGAGTTCGCGATGCTGCAAATCCTAAGGAGGGCCGGCCGCCCCCTGGGGCTGCAGTTCAGCGCCGCTTAGGTCCAAGCACGCCACAAGACATAGCCGCCGGGAGGTGGCTTGCCAATACAACGATCATCTTCACCAACCATCTTCTACAACCATCTTCTACAACCATCGAGAGTTGATGAGCCAGATGTTCATTCCGAAAACTCGCGGCTATTGATTCGTCAAGCAGCTGACGTAGCTCATCCTTAATCACGCAGCTGACGTCGGGCTTCAACTAGCCATGGCTTCCGCAAGCCCATCCCGCTCCACGGGCAACACCTGGAATGGCAAAGCCTCCGCCTCTCGTTTGCTCAACCTCCGGCTCCAGGCCCCCGCCACCGGCTCGTTCCAGCGGAATCCAGCCTCGCGGGCTAGGTGCCGCTCCGAATAAGAGAGCCGGGCGCGATAGAGCTCCCTGGGTTCCTGCGCGGCCACCAGCAGCGCCTCGAGCTGGGCGCAGCGTTGGAACACATGAACCAGGTAGTCGCAATCGGTGAGTGCCCGGTGGGCCGCCCAGACGGGCACCCCATGGGCCAGGGCCAGATCCCGCAGGGAGGGATTGGCACGGAGCTGCAGCTCCGCCGGCCAGCGGATGTCCTCCATTGAGCAGATCCAGGGAATCGTGAGAACCGGGAGGGCCCCATGGCCGAACCACTGCCGGTCGAAGGCGGCGTGGTGGGCCACCACCGCATCGGCGGCCGCCACCAACGCGGCAAACAGGGCCAGGGCCGCCTCCGTGGGCTGGGGCAGGCGGGTCACCGCGGCGGGAATGCCATTGATCGCCTCAGCCGGGTTGGCCTGGCAGGGCAATAAAAAGGAGAGCTGCTGCAGCACCGCCCGGCTCCCCACATCGAACAGCACGGCCCCCACCTCGATGCAGACCCCCTGCTCGGGGGACAAGCCGGTGGTCTCGGTATCGAGGATCAGGATCCGCCCTGGCGCCTGGGAGCCGGAACGGCGAGCGAGGGGGGCGAGGCTGGGCAGGGCGATTGGCTGGGGGGCCGGTTGGGGCAGGCCGGATGGGGAAGGCGGGGATTTGGGATTCCCTGAATCAATGACCTCTGGCTCGGAGGCGGTGCTGGCGGCTGGGGGTTGCTGCTCCTGGGTGCGGGCGCCGTTGGTGTGAAGTGGGGCCGCCGCCAGCGAACGGGCATGGTCTGGATCGCCGCCCTGGGGGCTGCTCTGCTGCGGGCCCGACGCCCAGAGTCCGAGCAGATCGTTCTGTTCCCAGAGCCCAGGCTGTTCCGCCATCTCCATCCAACACCTGGGCCCTATGTTCCCAGACCCGGCAAGGGGGGAGAACGGGGATCCGCGCCTTCTGGATCGATCGACCGGCCCGGCTGCGGGGGGTGCTCTGCCTAGGGTGGCGATCCAAGCTTGAACCACCCGCCATGGCTGCCGCCCTCGCCGCCGGCGATCGTGCCCCCCTGATCGTCCTGCCGGATGCCGAGGGTGTGGAGCGCCGCAGCGACCAGCTCGGCGGTGCTCCCCTGGTGCTCTTCTTCTATCCCAAGGACGACACCCCCGGCTGCACCGCCGAGGCCTGCGCCTTCCGCGACAGCTTCGCCGACCTGCAGGCCCTCGGGGCCCAGGTGTGGGGGGTGAGCGGCGACGATGCCGCCAGCCACCAGCGCTTCGCCGCCCGCCATCGGCTGCCCTATCCGCTGCTGGTGGACCGCGGCAATGGCCTGCGCCAGGCCTTCGGGGTGCCCAGCGTGCTGGGGCTGTTGCCGGGCCGCGTGACCTATGTGATCGACGGCGACGGTGTGATCCGCCACGTGTTCAACAACCTGCTCGATGGGGCGGCCCATCGCCGCGAGGCGATCGCCGCCCTTGAGCGGCTCCGGGCCGAGAGGGTGGCCGGCAGCGGTGGCTGAGGCGCTCTGGCGGCAGCGGGGCCCGATCTGGTGCCTCGATCCAGCCAGCTCCAGGGCGGTTCGGCCAGGCCCTGGGCCGGGCCGAATCGAATTCATCGGCGGCAGCTATCTGGCGGCCACACCCCAGCTCAGTTATCGCCGCCTGCTCGAAGCCCTGGCCGGCCAGGGCTGGAGTGTGCGGGCCTGGAGCTATGTGCCGGGCTTCGACCACCAAAGCCAGGCGAATGAGGCCTGGCGCGCCTTTCGAGCTGATCGGGAGGCGACCACCCGGGAAGCGGGGGATTTTGAGCTGCCGGCGGGGGAGCGAGTGCTGCGGCTCGGCCACAGCCTGGGCTGCAAGCTGCATCTGCTCGCCCCGGATGGGGGCCGGCGCAGCGCCGCCCTGGTGGCCCTCAGCTTCAACAACTTCTCGGCCGAACGCTCGGTGCCCCTGCTCGCCGAGATGGGCCAGCAGTTCGGTTTCCGCAGTGAATTCAGCCCTTCGCCCCAGGAAACGCTCCAGCTGGTTAGCAGCGGCTACCGCCAGAACCGCAACCTGCTGGTGCGCTTCCGCCGCGATGAACTCGACCAGAGCCCGCGGTTGTTCGATGCCCTGCGCCAGCGGAGCGGCGATGCCAGCGAGCTGATCGAACTGCCCGGCGATCACCTCACCCCGGCCAGTGCCGGCCTGCGCCGCAACCTGCTCGGCGACTGGGCCGACGATCCCTCCCGCCAGCGGCGCTTCGAGCGGCTGGCGGACACGATCGGCAGCTGGACGCTGCAGGAAAGCGCCACCCCCTGAGCTGTCGGGAGCCTTGATCGTGGCGGGAAGAAGCGGGTAAGGGTTCCGCCACAAGCACCTTGACGCCCCCAAGCCTTTCGCCATGGTGCAACGGTTGCTTGGGATACCGATTCGTGAAAACCAACAAGCTGATCAGTGCCTTCAGCTCCGCCTGGAGGCGCAGCTTTGATTACGCCGGCCGCTCCGATCGCGGCGACTATTGGTGGTTTGTGCTGGCGAGCATCATTCTTCTTCTGCTCCTGAACATCGTGGGCAGCTTCGTGCCGTTCATCGGTTTGCTGGCCAACCTTTATCTGATTGCTGAGCTCGTGCCCCATCTCCCCCTGGCAGTGCGCCGACTCCGCGATGCCGGCAAGGATTGGCAGTGGATCTTCGTGGGCATTACCGGCATTGGCAGTCTTTGGCTGCTCTATCTGCACACCCTGCCCTCCAAGCCTCTGCTGCGCGCCGCTTGAAGATCAGGGCTGCGAGCTCCGGAGGGATTCACACCCGCAAGGCATCAAGCACTGAGCGATCCTCGAGGGTGGAGGTGTCGCCACTCACCTCCTGGCCGGAGGCCAGGGCCCGCAGGATGCGACGCATGATCTTGCCGCTGCGGGTCTTGGGCAGGGCATCGGTGAAGGTGATGCGGTCGGGACGGGCAATAGGGCCGATCTCCTGACCCACATGCTTCTTCAGCTCCGCCACCAGGGCGTCATCGCCGCTGCGGCCGGCATCGAGGGTCACGAAAGCCACAATCCCCTCGCCTTTCAGCTCATCGGGCACCCCCACCACGGCGGCCTCCGCCACGGCCGGATGGCTCACCAGGGCGCTTTCGATCTCCATCGTGCCCAGCCGGTGGCCGCTCACGTTGATCACGTCGTCTACCCGGCCCATCACCCAGAAGTAGCCGTCGGCGTCGCGGCGGGCGCCATCGCCGGCGAAGTAGAGCCAGCTGCCATCGGCGGGGCGGATCTCCTCCCAGTAGCTCTTTCTGAACCGCTCGGGATCGCCGTGCACCGTGCGGAACATCCCCGGCCATGGCCGCCGGATCGCCAGGTAGCCGCCCTGGTCAACCGCCTGCGACACCCCATCGTGGTCCACGATGTCGGCGCTGATGCCCGGCAGCGGCAGGGTGGCCGAACCGGGCTTAGTGGGGGTGGCGCCCGGCAGGGGGCTGATCATCACGCCGCCGGTTTCGGTCTGCCACCAGGTGTCGACCACCGGGCAGCGATCGCCGCCGATCACATCGCGATACCACATCCAGGCTTCGGGATTGATCGGCTCGCCCACGGTGCCCAGGATGCGCAGCGTGCTCATGTCGTACTGGTCCGGCACCTCACGGCCGCTCTTCATGAAGGCGCGGATCGCCGTGGGCGCGGTGTAGAAGATCGTGCAGCGATGCTTCTGGATCACCTCCCAGAAGGCGCCGGGCTTGCTGGGCCGGGGGGCTCCCTCATACATCACCGTTGTGGCGCCATTGGAGAGCGGGCCATACACGATGTAGCTGTGGCCGGTGATCCAGCCCACATCCGCGGTGCACCAGTGGATGTCGTCGTCGCGGATGTCGAAGATCCACTGGAAGGTGAGATGGGCCCAGAGGTTGTAGCCGGCGGTGGTGTGCACCACCCCCTTGGGCTTGCCGGTGGAGCCTGAGGTGTAAAGCACAAACAGCCGGTCTTCGCTGGCCATCGGCTCGGCCGGGCATTCAGGGGCCTGGGCCGCCACCAGCTCATGCCACCACAGGTCGCGGCCCGCCTCAAAGCCCACCTCCTGCTCGGTGCGGCGCACCACCAGCACGTGCGCCACGCTGGGGCAGGCACCATCGGCCAGGGCCGCATCCACGGCCGGCTTGAGAGCCACGGCCTTGTCTTTGCGGAAGCCGCCATCGGCGGTGATCACCAGCTTCGCCTCACCATCGATCAGCCGGTCCCGCAGGGCCTCGGCCGAGAAGCCGCCGAACACCACCGAATGGGGGGCGCCGATCCGGGCGCAGGCCAGCATGGCGATGGCCGCCTCGGGCACCATCGGCATGTAGAGGGCCACCAGATCGCCCTTGCCGATCCCCAGCGCCTTGAGGGCATTGGCTGCCTGGCACACCTCGGCATGGAGCTGGCGGTAGGTGAAGCTGCGGCTGTCACCCGGCTCCCCCTCCCAGATCAGAGCCGTCTTGTCGGCCCGGGGACCGGCCAGGTGGCGATCGAGGCAGTTGTAGGAAAGATTCGTGGTGCCGCCCTCGAACCAGCGGGCGAAGGGGGCGTTGCTCCAATCGAGCACGGTGTGGAAGGGCTCGAACCAGTGCAGTTCACTGCGGGCCTGCTCGCCCCAGAAGGCGTCGGGATCGGCTTCGGCGCGGGCCGCCAGTTCCCGGTAAGCCGCCATCGAACCGATCCGGGCCCGGGCGGCCAGCTCGGCCGGGGGCTCGAAGCTGCGCCCCTCCTGCAGCACCGATTCGATCGTGGGAGCCGTGTCGCCGCTGGACACCGCCGGGGCGGCGGGGGATGAACCGGGAACCTGGGACATGGGCTGGCGTCGTGGAAGCCGCTGTGGGGTCATTCAAACCCCGGAAAGGGCGGCCGACCAGCCGGGAGCGCCCGCGGGACGGCAGGCTGGTGGTCTCCCTCCGCTGACGAGCCGATGCCCGCTTGGCTGGCGATTGCCGCTGTGATGGTTCTGGTGGCCGTGCTGCTGAACCCCGGCCGGGATGATTTCGCCTGGTTCCTGAAGCTGCAGCGCCCCCGCTGGCTCACCTTCGAGCGCTGGATCCCTCTGATCTGGATGGCCATCTACGGCTGCTTCTACGCCTCGGCCCTGCTCACCTGGCAGGCGGGGGGGCGCTGGTTGCCGATGCTGGGCTACCTGGGTCTGCAGGTGCTGGTGCAGAGCTACACCCTGCTGATCTGCCGCACCCGCCGGCTGCAGAGTGGCACCGCCGTGGGCTTTGCCGGCTGGGTGTGGGGCGTGGCCCTGGCCGCCATCGTGGCTCCCCTCTCGGGCCGGGCCGCCCTGCTGCTGGTTCCGTACCTCCTCTGGAGCCCGGTGGGCACGTTCGTGACCTGGCGGATGCAGAAGTTGAACCGCCATCAGTCCTTCTGATCCATTGTTGGCAGTTGCCTCGACCTTGGTTAAGGAGGGTGCGGTCCCATCTGCAGACGCGATGGCCGAAGAGCAACCGATCACGCCCCATGCCGGACCGACCCTGGATTCCGAGGGGCAGCTCACCTACGTGGGAGACGATGGGCGGCGCTATGTGGTGGGTCTTCCCCCCGACACCGATGGGGAAGGGATTGAGCGGGTCATGGGGGACCTCCGCGAGGGTCACGACCTGTTGCTGCGAATCGAGGCGCTTTGCCAGCAGTGGATCGAAACGGTGCACAGCCCCGAACTGGACCACCGCTCAGCATTGGTGCTGCTTCTTACCACCCTGGAGACGAGCCTGGACGTCCCCGACTCAGATCTGGACTGAGATCCGGGAATCGCCGCCAGACAGCAAACAGCGACCCGCCATGCTGGTTCGATGGCCCACCCCGCCGCCTGCCTGTTCGACCTCGATGGTCTATTGCTCGACACCGAGCCGCAACACGCCAGGGCCTGGCGCGAAGCCGCTGCCCACTTCGGCCGTGAGCTCAGCGCTGCCGAGCTGATGCAGCTGCGGGGCCGCCGCCGCCACGACTGTGCCGAGCAGGTGCGGGAGTGGATCGCGGGAGCTTCCGAGCATGGAGGCGCTGTTGCCAGCGGCGATCCCCCGAGCATCGAAGCCCTGCTGGCGGTGCGCCAGCCGATCGCCGAGTCCCTGCTGGTGCACGCCGAGCCGATGGCTGGGGCGCCCGAGCTGGTGCGGCGCTGCGCCGAGCTGGCGATCCCGATGGCCCTGGCCACCAGCAGTTCCCGGGCCGCTGTGGCCCTCAAGGCCGCTCCCCATCCCTGGCTGGAGCTGATCAAGATCCGCGTCCATGGCGACGATCCGGAGCTGCGGGCGGGCAAGCCGGCGCCGGATGTGTTCCTGCTAGCGGCGGCGCGGCTGGGGGTGCCGGCCGGGGAGTGCTGGGCCTTCGAGGATTCGCTCGCCGGCGCCCAGGCGGCCGATGCGGCCGGCTGCCGCGTGCATGTGCTCCCACCTCCAGGAGAAACCGGCACGACCTACCCCTCCGGGGCCCTCCACCTCCGCTCCCTTCACGAGGTGGCCGACTCCCTTTGAGCACTCCTGCCCGGCTGCGGTCCGCTGCCCTCCTGCTGGTGGTGGCCCCGCTGGGGCTGGCCCTTGCCCTGGGGAGTCTCCACCGGCAGGGTGTTCTCACTTCAGGCCCCCCGATGGTTCAGCCCGCCTTTCCCGTGCTGCAGAGAAACGGGGCCCTGTTCAGCACCCACCACGATCGCCCCAGCCGCGGGTGCTCGCTGGGTTACTGGTACTTTCAGCACAGCAAGAAGGTGTGGTTCCGGCTGCCCAACACCCGCCGCACCCGGGATCTGCAGCGGGTGTTCACCTACCGGGGTCAGCCCATCCTCCACGTGAGTGAGCGCCACAACCTGGACCGCGTGCCCGCCTACGGCAGCAGAGCCCCCGTGCTCTGGGGCGACCACGTGGGCAGTGGCTGGGGGGCGGGTCCGGAGGGCACCACCCTCTTTCTTGAGCTATGGACCCGCTGGACCTGGCTCCACCCCGAGGCCTGCGGCCATCCCGAGCGGTTCCGGGTGGATCTCTACGAATCGCCGCCCGGCCCCTCCAGCAGCAGCAGGTTGCCCCCCTCCGCCAGCGGCTCGTAACGGATCGACCAGCCGAAGTCCCGCTGGAGCCTGCTGAGGATGATCACCCCCCAGTGGGCCTCGCGCTCGGGCAGGCCGTCGAGCCCGGGGGGCTCCTCCACCTCTGCTGCGTGAGCCTGCAGATGCGTCTCCAGATCGAAGGGAGCTCCTTGGTCGCGGATCCCCATGCGCAGACTGCCGGCAACCAGGGCGAGGGTGACCTCCACCAACGGCGGGGGCTCCAGGAGGGCGTTGGCATGGCGGACGGCGTTAGTGAAGCCTTCCATCAGGGCCGTCTGGGCCTGAATCCACACCATGTCGTCGAGGCCTCCAGGCCGGTGCTGCTCAAACCACTCCAGCAACTGGCCGATGGCGTCGAGGGTGCTGGGGAACTCCGCCTGGGCTTCACCCTCGCCGTGCTGCATGGTTCAGGCGGCTCCCGAGCCCTTGCTGAAGATCACGGTGAAGGTCCGCACAATCAGCTTCAGGTCGTAGCCGAGGCTCCAGTTCTCCTGGTAACGAAGGTCCAGGCGGATCACATCCTCGAAATCAATCACCTGCGAGCGGCCGTTCACCTGCCATTCCCCCGAGAGGCCTGGCCGCACATCGAGCCGCTGCCAGTTGGGCACGGCATAGCGCTCCACCTCATCGGGGGTGGGCGGTCGCGTGCCGATCAGGCTCATGTCCCCCACCAGCACGTTCCAGAACTGGGGGATCTCATCAAGGCTGGTTTTGCGCAGGAAGCGGCCCACCCGGGTGATGCGCGGGTCGTTCTTGTTCTTGAAAAAGGCGCCGCTGGCCTCGTTTTCAACCGTGCCGCGCAGGGCTTCGGCATTCACCACCATCGAGCGGAACTTCCAGAAGCGGAAGCGGCGGCCCATCCAGCCCAGCCGCACCTGGCTGAACAGGATCGGCCCCGGACTGTCGAGCCGGATCGCCAGCGCCAGGAAGGGGAACAGCACCGCCGTGACGGATAAGCCGAGCAGGGCACCGACGATGTCGAGCAGCCGCTTCGGGACCGAGCGCACCGAGGGATGGGTGGTCGCGGGACGTTCCTTGGTGTTCACCGCCCGGGTGGGATTCACCGCTTCGGTGCCTGGCATCACCGTAATCGCCTGCTCCAACCCCACCAGGGACAGGGCTAGCTTCACCTGGGCGCCGGCGCTCCAGGCCACCAGGGGAATCGCGTGGGAGCGGGCCAGTTTCACGTTGGGGATGAGGGAGCCCAGGCCGCTGCTGTCGATCAGTTCGGTGCGGCTGAAATCCAGCACCACCCGGCGGGTGCCGGGGTGGAGCGGCAGCTCGCGCTCGAGGCAACGGCGGAAGGGGATCGCCTCCTGCACGGTGAACCGCCGCGGAAACGAAAGCAGCAGCACGCCGCGGTGTTCACTCACCAGCACGCCACTGGGGGAAGGCGAAGGGGGCTGGGAGGTTGGTGTGTTCATGCCGGGCCCAAGGCTGGGAAACGCTGCTCGAGGCGGTTGCAGACCACCTGGGCCGCGGCCACCGACAGATCGCTGATCGACACCTTGCGGGGTTCCGCCAGGAAACGCACGAGATCGGCCGGCCCCCAGGCGATCGGGACTCCCATGGAGGCCATCGCCTGGGCCAGCTCCACCTGGTGATCGTCCACATGCTCTCGGTAGCGCTGGCTGCGGGGCACGAGGATGAAAGGGGTCTCCATGGCGTCCAGCAGCAGCACGGTGCCCTCACCGCAGTGGGCCACCACCACCCGCGCCTGCTGGATCAGGGCCCGGAACTCTGTCTCACGCATGAGGCGATACACCTTCGAGCCTGCGGGGAGCACCGTGCAGGTGCCGTACTGCACCACCACCTCCTCCCCGAGCAGATCGGCCTCCATCAGTTCCTCGATCCAGTGCATCAGCCGGTCGAAGGGAAACTTCTCGGTGCCCACGGTGACCAGGATCATCGGGCCACATCCTGGGCCGGGGCGACCGCAGCTCTGGAGCCGGCCCCGATCAGCTCGGCTCGGGGGTAGCGGGTCTGCAGCTGCGGCCAGTGCACGTAGAGCACATCAATGAAGGGAAGCGCCAGGCGGGCCGAGAGGCTGAGGGTCTCGATCCGGGTGATCGACTCCACGAAGACGGTGCGGTGGCCCAGCAGCTTGCCCAGGATCAGGAAGGGAACGGCCACGCCGGCGCCGGTGGAGAGGATCAGGTCGGGCCTGTGGTGGAGCAGAACACTCCATGAGAGGAGCGTATTGCGCAGCAGGTTCGGCAGATTGCGGTTGGTGGGGCTGTAGGCCCAGTGCACCTGCTCGCCTTCGAGGGCCATGCGGGTGGTGGGAGTTTCGAAGGTGACCCAGCGGCGGGAGTGGCGGCTCCAGAACTGCTCCAACTGGAAGAGTCCCTTGAAATGACCGCCGGAGGAACACACGAGCAGAACTTTCATCGCCTCAGGCCCCTTTGCTGGCGCGGCTGTCCGGATGGCGTCTGGCGCTTGCATCGATCCTGAGACGCTGCATCGCTCCGATGACCCGCATCATGACCCGCTCCAGCAGGCTATGGAGGGAGGCCGGCAGCAGCACGCCGAGATAGCCCGCCGCCAGAGTGATCAGGGTGCGGAAAGGCTCCTCCAGAAGCTGCCTGGGGTAGGTGCCGATGGACTGGTGGACCAGCCGCACCCCCACTCGGGGCTGTCGCTCCTGGATGGCCCGTCGGGCGAGGTAGCGGAGCTGATAGCCACGGGCCCTGCGGCCGTGGCGGGCGATGAAGTCGGGCGCATAGGTGGCGGTCTTGTCGAGAACCCTCTGCCAGCTGGCGAACTGCTTCTCGATGTTCGCCGAGAGGCCGCCGCTGCTCACCCGGTAGAGGGTGAGCGCCTCGCCGATGCCCTCGATCTGCCAGCTGGTCTGGAGAGCGATGCGGATCCAGCACTCGATGTCCTCCGACTGTCGGAAGGAGTCGTCGAACCAGTAACTCTCCGTCGTGCCGTAGAGATTCGCCTCGAAGCGGATGCCGTCAAGCACCTGGCGGCGGAGCACCACGCAGGAGCCATTGCTGATCGGGTTGCGGCAAAGGATCAGATCCGGCGTGATGTGGTGCAGGGCCGGGGTCTGGTAGATGCCCAGGGATTTGCCGGCTCCATCGATGAAGGCGGAGCAGGAATAGCTCACGCCCACCTCTGGATGGGCGCACAGGTGATCCACATGACGCTGGATCTTCTCCGGCAGCCAGAGATCGTCGCTGTCGAGGAAGGCCACGAACGAGCCGGAGGATTCACGGATACCCGTGTTGCGTGCTCCCGCAAGGCCACGATTCTTCTGCTGGACGATGCGAAGGCGCGGATCTTCGGTGCTGCGACAGAGCGCCACCCCCTCATCGGTGGAGCCATCGTCCACCACCAGGATCTCGAGGTTGGTGTAAGTCTGCGCCATCACCGACTCCAGACTAGCCCGCACGGTGGCGGCGGAGTTGTAAAGGGGCATCACCACGGACACCAGGGTGGCGGGGAAATCGGGGCGGCTCACGGCATCAGGGCGGGTCGGACCATCGGCATGGATGAAAGGAGTGGGGGGGGCAGGAGAGGCCAGCGGCGCTCGGGCGCGATGGATGAGAAGGCGGCCCAGCACCGCCAGGGCAGTGGGGGAGGTGCGATGGGGTTCCCGCAGGAGCCGAGGGAGATCGGATTGCAGGGCCCTCACCATGAAGTCAACACCCTGGGCCGGATCTCCCCGAAGCCGCAGCGAACGGCGGGCCAGGTAGCGCAGGTGCACGGCCTGGGCGGCGGCGAAGTGAGCTGCAACCAGCTCCGGGGCGTAGCGGCGAGCCTCGCCGATCAGCCGGAGCCAGCCCTCCTCCATCTTCTCGAGGCTGGAGGAGAGGCCACCGGCGGATGTGCGGTAGTAGGTGAGAACCCGATCGATCGGTTCGATCCGCCAGCGGCCATCGCAGATCACACGCAGCAGCCACTCGAGATCCTCCGAATAGCTCAGCCCCTCTAGAAATCCTCCCACCGCCTCGAAGACCTCCCGCCGCAGCACCCAGTTCGAGGTGGTGGTGGTGGGGTTCTCGCAGAGCAGGTCCGGCGGCCGCAGCGGCAGCTGCGGATGGGAGGCCACCAGCCCCGTGGGCCGTCCAGCTGGGGTGAGGAACTCCACCCGGGCAAAACTCACACCCAGGTCGCCATCGGCCTGATGACGCTCCAGGTGGGCAAGAAGCTTGTCGGGGTGCCAGAGGTCGTCGGCATCAAGGAAGGCGATCAGCGGGGCGCGGCAGGCGGCAACGCCGCGGTTGCGAGCGATCGAAACGCCAGCGTTTGCCTGCCGCACCAAACGAATTCGATGGTCCGACTGGGCCAGTTCGGCGACGAGGCTGGCGCTTGCATCGGTCGAGCCGTCATCGACAGCGATCAGTTCCCAGTTGCTGAGAGTTTGTTGTTGAACGGTGCGGAGGGTTGCCAGCAGATGGGGAGCCGCGTTGAAAACTGGTACCACCACTGAGATGTCGGGATCGTCAGGTTTCAGAGCTGGTGCTGTCACGACGGCGCAATTAGATCGGATAACTTGTCATGAGTTCCAGGAGCTGGGCTGCGGTGGTTGTCAGCGAGACCTGCGGAGGATGCGCTTCAGGCGCCCACAGAGTGTGATGTGTACCATACGCAGACGCTTTCGATAGTAGTTGAACTGATTCAACCTTGGAGGGATTCCTTCATGGTAGAAATGCAAGCCCTTTGCCGGAACAATCCTGCTTGTCCAGTCCCCGGAGCCAACGTGCCTGAACTGGGCATGACCCAGAAGCGACTTCAGCTTCCCCTTGATCTGATCGGGGGTTCGATAGGAGTAGTGGCGATTGAAGATTCTCTCCGAACAAACCCTTGTAAGCCCATTGGGCCATTGTGGAGCCTGATCTTCCACCCATGCAGGGTCACGTTGATTGCGGAAGAAACGGAATTCCCTCCAGTTTATCGAGTAAAATCTACGCCTTTGCGTGATTGGGAAATCAAGAGATAGTTTTTCGGTTTCCCAATGCCTGAAGTCAGCGTCCGTGTAATAGAACTGAAGCTGCCATGCAGTCACAAAATCTGCATGCTCGCGGTTGGCCTTCGCAAGGACTGGTCGCGGGTCTCCGACCAGGAATTCATCAGCATCCAGCCGTAGCCACCAGTCGTGATCAGATAGCTCACGATGGTGCCTGTTATAAACGATGGAGCGCATGCCATCTCGAAATGTTTCCTTGAGCTGCCCCTCTACGACTATTTGCTCGTGGATGGAGGCCAAGGAATGAACAATCTCCCAGCTGCCATCCGTACTGCCGTTATCCAGAACAAAGATACGATCGCAGAACTGAACGGCATGCCTAAGGCAGTCCGCTATAACATCCGCTTCGTTCTTGATCAGACAAATTGCGTAAATTTTCACAGGCTCTGGCATGGCAGTGAAAAAGAATCAGGATCATCATCCGCGAAGGCGAGAGCCGATGTGTTGAACAAGCAGCTTGCCAATTCCATTATCTCATGATCAACAGAGATGACAATGGATCCAGGGGGGACTTTACGAACTGCATGAGTTGCTCCCCAGGGCGGCCAGAGCCAATGACTCTGTGCACCGCACAGAGGGTTGATGCCACGCTGGCATTGAGTAGGTTCGAGGCAATAGTGGAACAAGCGTTATGGACTCCGCAGGCAGAAACCTGACAAGCAAGAGTGTACCTGAGAAGCACAGAGAAAGACCCTTGACACGAGAATACACCGGGTGAACCATAAATTTGATCGAATAAGGCGCCGAAGCTTGGCTCGAACTATATCGACGGTAGGGATAGAACGGCTAGATTTCTTATAGGCAGCTGCTATTCCCATGAGCTTGGCGGGACGCTGACTAGCGAATGCGGTTCGATCTAATATCGCAAACCATTCCTCCTTGGAGTTTCCAGCATAATCCTCATGCCAGGGCTTCACTTTACCCAAGAAGTGGATGATTCCATCTGAGAAACCAGCACTTGCTTTGCCCTTGGAGGTATTCCATTTCGGATCAAGGGTCAACCAGTCGACCACCAGGGCCATATTCAGGGCATCGTGGCCCATCAGGCCGGGTAAGGCATGCTGCTCTTTTGCAATACAAAGGGCCTTGAATTGGATCTCACGAAGGCGCAAAGCGTCGAGATCGTTTACAACAACCCCGGAGCCGAAATAGCCTTCAGGGTTAGTCAGCTGTAGCATATTCCAGAGCCGCTGTTACTGATCAGGCGTGGAAGTAACCCCATGCATTAAACAAGCAGTTGATTTACCATGGAGATCAAGGTTTTGGAAGGCAATAAGATCTAAGTAAAAGATCAGATCGGCATCCAATTAAATATAAAGGGAAACACCTTCTAGATACTCAGAAATGAAAAAGCGTGCGTATGTGGATTTGCTATTGACAAGCATAGTGGCCCGAAAGCCAGTCAACAGGTCAAAATAAAAAAATCAAAGAACTTAAGTTTACCAAGATTAGATGCCTGCCAAGAGCTTAAGAGTTGCTGTTTATCCTCCGTGGACAAGTCAATGTTGATTAGAAAGACATTCAGGGTTTCACTGCAGGTTTCAAGAGGAGCGCGCACGGAGCCTGCTGCGCCCTAGAGATACATAGCAGTTGCCACGAATACCTGATAAACCATTGTACAAGGCGCAGTCGTTCATATTCACCATAGCCGAGCGAGTTGATGCAGGCCAAGCAGAATGACCAGTTGACAGCAAACACTTAGTAGGTATTAAGAACTCCCTAAGTCTACCAGCTGTGCTTTCCAATCCCGTGCGGCAGGGTACGCGAACCCCAACAGTGGCTGATGGGACCATGCCGATAGCAAGCAGATCAGATCTGCCTACACCCCGCCATTACGAGAGGACGACACAGGCTGAGCACTTAACATTGCTGGAAAGCGCCAGAGTATACGGGACAACTCCCGACTAAGGCCTCGTGGTGGTGAAAGGAAGCAGCTGCAATTTTAAAATCCCATAAATCAGCGTCAAGCCGGCAGCTCATGTCCCCGCCGATTGAGAAAACCTTTGGCCATCAGAACATAGATTGGCTGGAGCGTTAGATGAGTCGCAACTACGGCGATTGCAACGCCAAGGATACCCCAGTGAGTGCCAACCAAGATGGCAATAGTTAATGCAATGGTAAAGCCGATATTCCAATTCAGATCAACCTGCGGCAGCCCAACTGCACGGAAGAGCATAGATGACGCAACGGCAAAGGGACGCGACAAAGCCGACATACAGATCAGAATGAGTATTGGTAATGCGCCTTCATCGACCCACTTGGGTCCGAAGATAATAGGAACATAAAAGGGTGCCAGGCTGCACTGAAGAAAGACCAATGGCACCATCACTTTGGCAATTGTGAAAAGGTTTTTATTGAATCTCTGCCTCAACAGTTGCGGCACAGTTCGAACATCACAGAAATCTGAATAGAGAGAGATAGAAAGAGCACTAATCACACTGATGCTAAGGCCGAGCCCAGCATTAAAGGCAAAATAATAGACTCCAAGCGCCTTCAGGCCGATCATGCGTCCAATCAGAAGGTAGTCCACACTTTCGCGAAAGGTATTGAGCAACTCCACACCAAGGATGCGACTTCCAAAGCTCATGACGTTAGACCAGCGCTTCAATGTGAACCTACGGGCTGGGCGCCATGCTTCGAACTTCAGCATCATGGCGACCCAGACTGGAGCCACCAGAAGCTTTGGCAGCACAATCGCCCACATCCCCCAGCCCAGCAGAGCCAGCGCACCAGTTAACAGATTATCGCTAACAACTGAGACAAGATAGGTGAGACTAAAGATTTTGAGTCTATTCTCACGACGGATCAATGCTGTCTGGACCATCGCAAACGGGTAGATCAGATAGCTGAAACTCACCAATATGATGGGCAGAATCAAGCTGGAATCATTATAAATTCTGCCGATCACGAAGGAAGCAGCAATCTGAATCAGGCAAAGGCTGGCCCCGATGACCCAATTCAGGCTCCATGCTGTCTGGCATACCTCGCTGAGTTCCTCGGCATCAGCCTGAACAATCTTGTCACCAATACCATTGCGTGTAAACACCCGAACGAACTCATTGGTCATCAAGACAATGGCCGCCAGTCCATAGTCTTTCGGGCTCAGGAGCCTCGCCAGAATGACAGTAGCCAATAGGCGGGAGACACGAATGCCCAATTCGCCCGCTCCCATCCATCCCATGTTGCGGATGAAGCGGTCTTTGGGAATCAGATTGCTGAGAAAACCCATCAAGAATCTCCTGAGCGACGGGATGGACGCAGTTGGTGAACATGAAGAGGGTGTATCGCTCTCATGTAGAGAAATGAAGACCAATGGAAATCTCCACCACTCTGCAGCTGCGGCTGATCTCTTTTCATCATGCCGGTCAGAGATGCCATCGATGCCCGCACGCAGCTCTGCATGACCCAGGAAAGTCTCATCGTTGCTTCAGCCATCCCATGAAGACAGATCTCGATTTCTGCTGTGCAACCATTGGCAATCGTAGTGGTACGGGCATGACATGATCATCAGAAGGCTAGTGCGAATCCATGATCCTGCAAGCAGCGATTGGTGCGATCTGGGCCAATCCGCAGCCTGAATGGTTAGATGCAGAGCTCTTAAGCGAGCATGTAAACCCAGGAATCTCTGATTGTGCATACAAGCATGGATCCTGAAAACCAGATGCCGGCTTCCCCATGCAGAAGCAAATCCACCCGAGCTGCTTGCACCACAAAGCTACTACCTTCAGGTCATCAACGCAAAAGAGCCACCTTTCGCCGAAGATTTGAGGCAGCTGTGGAAGCCTCACGCCTTGCCACCTGCAATCGTATCCCCCATCAACCTTCCAGGAAGCTGATCAAGGCACCACCTAAAATCACGTGAGACTTGCTCCCGGATCGGTGATGGATTGAACGTGCGCCCAGACGTTGCCATTATTGCAGACAGATCAGAGATAGGGTTGAATTGGCTCAAGTCACATCCAGGAAGTTCAAGCCGTTTACAGAGGTCGCGGCCCTTGTTTGAGTAGTGGAGTTGGAAAGGCACACGGCCAGCAGCCAGTGACAGGACAGCTGTATGAAATCGAACGGCTATAACGAGATCTACTAGAGTAAAAAGTGCCATAGCAAGCTGCCAACTTGGGACACTTCGGTCCTCCAGAAATGGATCAAAAATTTCTGTTCCCGGAGCAGCGCTCTGGATTGTCTTGGCAACATCAAGGTCGTTATCCGCTCCGTAGGCACGAGACTGGATCAGAATGAGTGGCTGATAACCGTTGTGCTGTAGGCTTAGACAGAGATGTGACATTCTCTCGACAAACTTGTCATTACTATGGCTGTACATGCTATCAAAGCCACGGACAGAAAGGACTGCTGCTTTCGCCTGATCGATACCTTTCTGGCTAAGAATGGCATGGGCTTTCTGTATTGCTGGAACTGAAGACTCTAAAACAAAAGCAGTATCGTAGGAGAGCCGCGCTTCAACACCAGCCTGGCTTAAACGCTGATGGCTCTCTGAATCTCTTACGCAGACAGCAGGCAGCCTCAGAAGACATTGGCTTAGAAGGAGGAAGCTGAGGCCGTGGCAAGATCGAGGTATTGATTGTCCGAAGAGAATGGTGTGGCGAGGGTTCCTACGCAGTTCAGCCAGATTCTGCAGAAAAGCTTTTGTAACGAGCCACTCCCGTGAGTTGTTAAAGATGTCTCCGCCGACGCTGATGTATGCTTGGCAGTCACTGGGGCGTTGAGATCGGAAGTCAATTCCTAGTGTTGGATCTGGATGCTTGTCTCGCACGCAGGCAACCAGATCAACCTGTGGCAAGAGCTTTCGAAATGCGCTATATATCGCAGCATCCCCAAGGTTGAGAGTGCTGTAAGCGTTCATCAAGCCGATTTGGACCATAAACCTTCGTAAACGAGGGATGTTCAGTGAGCCGACAGTTCACTTTAAACGCCAGCCTGCCATGATTCTGGAAACGTTGCTTGAGTAAATAAAATCTCCTCTCATTTTGCCAGGGGGTTGAGGCGCCAGTCGTATTGCCGGCTGCATGCCACATTCGAAAGCCAGGTCTGGCTCGAGCAGACGTTGAACATCACAATCAAGCAGTTTGTCTCTCGCAGGTCTTGCGCAGCAACAAAACCTCTGTATGCGTGTCGCGGATCGATCAGGACCCCAGTTCTCCAGGAACGGGCAGTGGTCGAGGCCTTCACGGGTGACCCCATGCCAGCATCTGGACCGCAGAGGCGGATGGTGCGAGAACTGAGCATCACGGCCGAACAGGCGAATGACGAGTGGTCAGTGATGGTCACCACCTACAGCCTGCTCAGGTTGTTCCGACCATGGCTGACCATGGCCCGATGGAGCGGGACTTCAAGGCCAGTGCCCTGCAAGCATGGTGGTTGCGCCCGCAGACATCAGATGCGCTATGATTGATGAGATTAGCTCTCAAAGCAACACTCAGATCGATACACATGTCGAAATTCCTGTTATGCCTTGCAGGAATAGCCAGCTTGCTAGGCACTGCCGGAGCATGTATTGCTTTGCCGATATCGCCAGGGGATCGGGTTAAGATTACAATTCCAGAAGGGGAAGAGTTTAGCGGCATTTTTGACATCAATTTCAACGGAGAGCTTGAGCTTCCCATTGCTAAGCGAATTTACGCTGTTGGCCTTGAGCCTGAAGAGCTGCAGCAGCGTGTCTACCAAGCCCTCGTAAAGCAAGGCTTTTTTCAACCATCTTTTCTCAGGGTAAGTTTAAGTGTCATCCAGTGGGCACCTATTCCCGTTTTCGTTTCAGGATCCATCTTTCAGCCCGGCCGAGTTTTGATTAGTGAACTGAGTGACGCCGAGCAACTACAGACACCCGTTCAACTTTCTGGGCATGCTCCGCTGAATCGGATGCTGACTACGGCACTGAAACTTGCCGGCGGCATCACGCCCACAGCAGATGTCACAGCTGTGGAACTAAAACGCGGATCACGCAAGCGAGTCGTTGATTTGACCGGTGTCTTCACCGGACAACCATTTAACGACATTCCACTGATTGCAGGCGACCAGGTGACTATTCCCGACACTGGCACCGTGAATCCACTTTTAGTCCGCCCTTCGAATATCACGCCATCGGAGATAATGATTAATATCTCTAATCTTACAGTTCCAGGTCGCGTGATCGGCACTGAAGCCCAGAAGTTTCCTTATGGTTCCCGGTTCTCTCATGCAGTTGTCTCGGCCAACTGTGCTGGTGGAACGATGATTACCAACGCACGACGCCGAGCCGTTTTAGTGAGAACCCAAACAGCCACCGGGAAGACCACTGTTTTTGATCGGGGAGTTGAACAAGCACTCCGCAATTCCACCAATAGCGCCAACAACCCTTATCTTATGGCCGATGATGGGTTTGCTTGTTATGATTCTAGTGTAACAAGCTTCCAGTCCGTTTTGGGCATTATCACTCAATTCCTGGCTCCGAGCATTTTGATCTACAATCGGTTTGTTCCATAAGCTCTAGTGACAAAACCAGAACAGTTTATTAAACGAATAAGGCCTCGAATGCCGGCTGTGCCTGAGCCCTTGTTGAAGACGGCTCGTTTATTCACTGAGCAGGCACGAAATATTCCAGGTCTCAAGGTTCCCGATCCAAAAGGATGGTGGCAACGACTGAGTCGAACCGATAAACTTCGCTGGAGCCGTTATCTCTTTGTAAGCACATGCACCAACGGTCTGATATGGGGTTCCAGTATTCTATACCTTCTGCTTGCTAAGCCCGTCTATACCAGTTCTTGGGCCTTGGTTCTGCCTGGAAGTGCTAATGCTGTAAATCTGAGCTTACCCGGTGTTGGTGAAGCCACGGCAACAAATGAATCCCTTGGCTTGGCGACTTTTGATCCGCGCGCTAACTACGAATACATCTTCAGAAGTGAGCAGGTTCTGGCTCGTGCCGCTAAGCTAGCAAGGATTCCTAAGGAAATGTTTGCAAAGCCCCGCATCAAGAATATTGATAATACAACACTGATGCAAATCGATGTCACTGGACCTTCGCCTGAGGATGCAAGGAAGCGGGCCCATGCATTGTATGACGCTATGGTGGAGCGCCTAAATGAGCTGCGTGTCAGTGAGATTGAGCAACGGCAAGATCCAGCACAGCAGATTCTGCTTGAAACGCAGAGGAAGCTTGAGGACGCACAGAAAAAAGTTTCTGCATATAAGCAGAAATCTGGACTTACTTCTATAGAACAGGTTGAATCACTGTCTTCGAATATTGAACAACTTCGCAAGCAGCGGGCTGAGCTTGCAGCTCAGCAAGCACAGGCTGAGAGTCGACTGCAGAAATTGAGCCGCAGCCTAGGTCTTTCTCCATCCGAGGCTGCTGATGCCTTTAAGCTGCAAGTCGATCAGATTTTTCAGCAGACCTTAAAAGACTATAGCGAAGCTACCGCAGTCCTAGACGTTCAGCTCTCAAAGTTTGGCCGCAACAATCCCCGAATCCTTAAAGAGATCAAGCGGCAAGAGGCTGCCAAGCAAGCGATGAACCAACGGGCGATGGCATTACTTGGACGTCCTGCATCTGCCAGTACCCTGATACGTCTTGCTCTGACAGGGAATAGTTCGGGGCGAGATTCTCTCTTTCAAAACCTGGTTAACTACCAATCAGAAGCATCAGGTGCAGCATCTCAGGTTGGCAAGCTTGATCAACAGATCAGTTCCCTGGAGGATCGGCTCAAATGGATGACACAGAGGCAGTCTACCTTGGAAAACCTGAAGCGAAATGAACAGATAGCTGAGGCAGTCTTTGCATCCACATTAGCCAAGCTAGATCTTGGTCAAGCGAATATCTTTGCTGCTTTTCCGCTGATCCAGGTTGCTGTTGAGCCTAGCCTTCCTGAAAAAGCTACTTCGCCAAAGCGAACGTTGGTTCTTGCTGGCTCGGCAATCGGTTCCATCCTGACGACAGCAGGTTTCTGGATCCTGTGGATTCGTAAGCCCTGGATCAAGCGGGTCTCAAAATGGATTTCTACTTAGTCGGGAGACTGCCTTGGGACTGAAATCACTTCTTTCGAAGGTTTTTGACTCTGAAGACAATCTTCAGCCCCAGAATGTGCCTGAGCGCTTAGTCTGGTGGTCCATTATTCTTACCTATCCAATTTGGATCATTGGCGGCCTGTATGTGGTTGGATCTGTTCTCTGCTGGCTGCTACTGGTTTGCTTGCTCATCAAGATCCTCGCCCGCATGGATCACCCAGAAGAGAACGAGGAGATTTCCATATCGCCTGTGATCTGGCTATGGATCATTGGGATGATTATTATGCAAGTTGCCTTGATTGCTGGGCATGTAAATTTTAATCTTGGTACTGGGATTATCATCAAGTCCTCAATCGGGTGGGCCAAGGGATGGGCGGCTCTCGCACTTTATCCATTGGCAGGAGCACTGCCGATCCGTAGCAGTATCCCAACGCGAGCAATCTGCATCGTGGGTTTTCATACTCTCCTAATTATGCCACTGCTGCTGCTTACCCCTAATCTAGGTCTGCCAGAAGTTCTCTATGTTTCGCCATTAAGAGCTATAGGCGGTCCCGGGAATGAGTTCTTTGATGTTCCACTCTACGAGATTGATGGCAGCACTGGTGATCTTCGGTGGCGGCTCTTCGCCCCTTGGGGACCGGCTCTGGGTTTTGTTGGCAACATCAACTTCATGATTTGCCTGCAGGAAAAAAATCGTAAATGGAAGATTCTTGGCATCATTGGATCCATTCTGATGTGCTTTGTGTGTAAGTCCCGTCTTGCCCAGCTCAGCATCATCCTGATTCCGTTGACCACCGCGATCATTGCAAGGCTCCGACAGCCGTTGATGCTGATTACTCTTGGAGTTGTATCCTATCTTGGCGGTATCTTTGCCACTTCGATTCTCACCGCCGTCAGCGATTACTGGGAAGGATTCAAGGGGGCAAGGGCTGGTTCTACCCGTGTTCGCTTTGCCTTAAAGCGAATCGCTTTCCATCGCTGGGAGACAGAAGCACCGATTTGGGGGCATGGTGTAGTGGAGGGTGGACCACATCTGGTGGAGTACATGGCCATTGGCTCTCATCACACCTGGGCTGGGGTTCTTTTCGTGAAAGGACTTGTTGGCTTTGTTGCTCTGGCTGTTCCCATGTTGGTCACGCTACTTGATATGTTGCGCCGGGCTGCAAGTTCCAGCTATCGACTCGGCTCAACGGGACTAGGAGTGATCATAATTCTGTTTATGTATACTTTTGGCGAGAACCTTGAGATTCTTGTCTATCTCTATTGGCCAGGAATGCTTGTCATGGGGATGGCGCTCCAGGAGAAGCCCTTGCCTCGACCCCCGGTGGTGCTCTGACGTCGAGCTCCTCGGTATGCCGGATGGAGTGCCCGCCGCTGGCTGCGGCTGCCGCTGCGTCGTTCCGACAGTGCCCTTGGACCGCCCTGGCCTGGAGTGTCAGCCAGCAGGCCGGGGCCGTGCTCCAGAAGCTTGGTTCAGAAGCCGGAGCCCGGCCCCACCGGGCCAGGCGGGCATGGGGTGGCTAGGCATGGGGCCTGAGGCCGGGGTTGGTGGGACGCCCCTCAACCCGTAGCGGTCTCTGATCTCCTTTTCGCTGACCAGCCTGCTGAGACAGCACATCTAGTTGACGATACCCATTTGTTGCTCCAGTCCTTATGAGAGCTATTTGGGTGATCAGGCTGCTTTCCATTGCTGGAGAGCCTAATGCGGTTTATAGAAGTTGTACTCGATTCGGTGCTGCTCTGCCAACA
Organism: Cyanobium sp.; assembly: GCA_014191755.1. Classification (GTDB taxonomy): domain Bacteria; phylum Cyanobacteriota; class Cyanobacteriia; order PCC-6307; family Cyanobiaceae; genus Cyanobium. Next base: position 63,407 of record BJHE01000005.1, on the reverse strand, counting down.
GCTTGGCCTCAGCCAATGATGCGAACAGCTCAATATTCAGGAATTTATCTCTGAACCTGCCGTTGAATGACTCCACAAATGGATTCTCCGAAGGTGAGCCTGGGGGGATGTATGCCGTGCCCGATTTATTGCTCATGCACCACTCTTGCAATGCATGAGCAATGAACTCAGGGCCGTTGTCCATCCGTAGATGGGTGGGGACTGGATATTGCCCAAGGAGTTCTTCAATGGCAGCAATCACATCCACCGCCTTGCACGTCCTGCTAACACGAATCGCCAAGCAGACGCGGCTGTATTCATCGATAATGTTCAGGAAGTTTAGTCTTAGGCCATCCCTTGTCTGATCAAATTGTAAATCAATCGCCCATATATGGTGCGGGTACTCGGCTCTCAGCAGCGTTCTGGAGCCGTCCGATGGCCGAGCGCGTTTCCGCTTGCGCGGTAGGGGACGCTGCAGCTCTTCCTCACGCCAGATCCGTTGCACCCGCTTGTGATTGACCTCCCAGCCCTCCACTCGCAGGCGCCTGTAGACCAGCCGTCGGCCCCAGCGCAAATAACTCCGGGCCAGCTCCCGGATGCGACTGCGCAGCTTCTGCTCCTCGATGTCTGCCAGCGGCACGGGGCGTCGTTGGGTATTGCGGTTCTGACCCGCTAAACGGCATGCACGGCGTTGGGAAACCCGGAATCGGTCCAGCAGAACGTTGACAGCTCTGCGGCGACGTTCCGGGCTCAGAAGTTTCCCTCGGCAAGCTCCTTGAGCATGGCCTTGTCGAGTTCTGCATCGGCGAGTAGACGCTTGAGCCGAGAGTTTTCCTGCTCCAGCTCCTTCAGGCGATTGGCCTCGGTGGCTCTCATCCCCCCGTATAGCTGCTGCCAGCGGTGATAGGTGGCAGCGGAAACCTCCAGGGCTCGGCATACATCGGCAACTTTTTGGCCTTGATTGAGCAGCTGCTCAGCACTGCGCAGCATGCGGATGATCTGCTCGGGGCTGTGGCGTTTGCGCTTCATGGGGCATCTCCTGGCCGATAGGGAAACTCTCATGTGGGCTGGTTCAGTTTTTGGGGTCCACGTCATAGAGTGGCCGGAGGCCTATCCCCAGGGCCTCTCAGGCCTACTTCATCTCACCGGAGACGGACGTCTCAGGCATCCGACCCTGCACTTTGTCCCCTATGAGTGATCCGAACAGCAGCGGAACGGTGCACCTTCCGGCAGCTGGGATTGCACGCATGTTTCCCTTCCACATCCTCCTGGATGCTGAGTTGCGGATCGAGGCTCTTGGAGCTTCGCTTGAACGGCTTCTCGGGCGCATGGAAACGATCGGTCACCAACTGCAGGATGTCTTCGAGCTGCTCAGTCCCACCTGTTTGCTCTCCCTTACCAACCTGAGCGAGCAACAACACAACCTGATTCGCCTGCGCTGCCGGCGCCGGAATCTGCTGATGGATGGCCAGCTTTGCGTTCTGGAGGATGACCCCCATCTGCTGGTCGTGGTCACGCCATGGCTGAGCGCCACCGATGAGCTCGCTAGCCAGGGTCTGACGCACTCCCCTCTGCCTCTGCGGCATGCGCTGCCCGATCCCCCCGTCCTCCACCCTTTACCCACACGGGCGCTGGCGGAAAAGGAGGCGCGGCTGCAGCTGGCGCTCGACGCGTTTGAAGAGGGCCTCTGGGACTGGAATCTCTCCAACGGCCATGTGGAGCGAAGTGAACGCTGGTTCCAGCTGATCGGCTACGCGCCGGAGGATCTGCCCGGTGACGGTGACCTGCGGGATCAACTGATTCATCCTGAGGATCTCGACCGGATGCATGCCGGCCTCCAGGCTCACCTGCAGGGCGAAACCCCCTTTTATGCCTGTGAGTTGAGGTGGCGAACCCGCGAGGGTGCCTGGCGATGGATGCTCGATCGCGGCCGGGTGGTGGAGCGGGAAACCACCGGGCGGGCCCTGCGACTGGTGGGCACCCTGCAGGACATCAACCAGCGACGGCGGCGTGAAGACGGTCTCGTGCAGCAGCTCCGCCGCCTGACGGTCGTGAAGGAGATCGGCGAGATGATCCGCGGCAGCGGCCCCCTGGAGGAGCGCATCGCCGCCACCTGTCCGCGGATCCGCGATCTGCTGAATGCCGAGCGGATCATGCTCCTGCGGTTCGATCACTCTCCCACCGAACCGTCCGTCGTCGCCACGGTGGTCGAGGACATCCCCTGCGGCAACGCGCCCCGGCTCCATGGTCAGAAACTTGGGGAGCCGGGCCTGAGCCCGAGCCTGGTGGAAACCCTGGCCGATGGCCAGGTTCGGAAGATTCTCAAGGACCCGGGACCTGCGGAAGAGGAGGAGCCCGGCCTTCGTTTCGCCCTGCTCTGTGAGCATCAACCCTTCGAAGCGATGGTGGCACCGATCGTGACCGGTGCGAGGGCCTGGGGTTGCCTGATCCTCCACCCCTGGGTTGGCGTCAAGAACTGGGAGGAGGAGGATGGCGAACTGCTGGGCAATCTTGCCGCCAAATTCGCCATCGCCCTCACCCAGGCGGCGATCCTGGAGAAGGAAATCCAGGAGGCCCAGCTGCTGACATGGCGCAACGAAGTACTGCTGGCCGCCAAACAGGCCGCGGAGCAGGCCAACGAAGCCAAGGACACCTTCTTAGCCACCATGAGCCATGAGATCCGCACACCGATGAACGCCATCATGGGCATGAGCGGACTTCTGGCGAATACCGAACTCGACCCAATCCAGAAAGACTATGTCAACATCATCAAAACCAGCACCGATTCCCTGCTAAGGATCATCAACGACATCCTTGACTTCTCCAAGATCGAATCGGGCAATCTGGAGTTGGAGGAAGAGGTCTTCGATCTGCGGGTCTGCATTGAGGAGGCCCTCGATCTGATGGCCCCGCAGGCGCTCGAGAAAGATCTGGATCTCTACTACCTCTTCCCCAGATGCCTTCCCACCCATGTGGTTGGCGATCGCACACGCCTGCAGCAGATCTTATGGAACCTGCTCAGCAATGCGGTGAAGTTCACGCCAGCCGGCTCGGTGGTGGTGGCGGTGAGCGGTCAGCCGCTGCCCACCTCCCCTGGCGAGCGCGAAACCTTCGTTCTCGATTTCGAGGTGCGCGACAGCGGCATCGGCATCCCCGCCGATCGCCTTCACCTGCTTTTCCGTCCCTTCAGCCAGACCGACTCCTCGATGGCCCGTCGCTTCGGAGGCACCGGACTTGGACTGGCGATCTGCCGCAGTCTCTGCCTGCGCATGGAGGGGGACATCGGCTTGACATCCCAGGAGGGTGTCGGCTCCACCTTCACGTTCCAGGTGCGGCTGGGGGTGGACCACGCTTCCCGAGAGGACTGCTGCCTGCCGATGGCGGAGCTGCGGGGCTACAGGGCGTTGGTGATGGTGGCAGACGCGGGGTACGGCGAATGCATCGCCCAGCAGCTGGAGGGCCTGGGCCTGGCCGTGGTTGGCTCCTGTGACAAGGGCGGACCGCCCGGAGAGTCGGAAGGCGGATTCTCCCTGGTGGTGATCGACGACCAGCTGCTGGCGCCCGACAGGAGAGAGGCCACGGGGCGACGGCTGCGGGATGCCGGTGCGGCGACGACACCTTCGATCATGCTGGCCGCCCGGGGCGTTCGTCCCGAAGAGGTTTCCGCCCTCGGACTGGGTGATCCGGTGCTGGTGGGCAAGCCGGTCCGTCAGGTGCAGCTCGCCGGTGCCGTCGTGCGGCAACTGCTCCCGGAGCAGGCTCCCCGCTCACCCGAAGCCCCAGTCCCCCCGCCACCCGGCGTACCTCCCTGGAGTGGGGAAGCAAGCAGAGGCGCGACTCCCGTGCCACTGGCCCAGCACCTTCCCCTGAGCATCCTGGTGGTGGAGGACATCGCAGTCAACCGCCGGCTGGCGCTGCAGCTGCTGCACCAGCTGGGGTACCGGGGCGGCGATGTGGCGGCCGGTGGCCAGGAGGCCCTCGAAGCCCTGAGCCAACGCCCCTACGACGTGGTCTTCATGGACATCCAGATGCCGGGGATTGATGGTTTTGAGGCCACCCAGCGCATCCGCAGCCTGGACGGACGCCAGCCCTGGATCATCGCCATGACCGCCCATGCCCGCGCCAAGGACCGCCAGGCCTGCCTGTCCGCCGGCATGGACGACTTCGTGAGCAAACCCATCTCCCTGGAGGCTCTGCGCCAGTCCCTCGAGCGTTACCAGACCCATCAGGAGCCCCGGGCGGCCGTCGATGCGGGCCCCTCTGCCCGGGAAGGCAGGGAAGCTCCTCCGGGAGAGGAGCCCATCGATCCAGCTGTCTGGCGGGAGTTGGTTGACCTGGTGGGCAGCGAGGGGGAAGCCGCTGTGGCCGAACTGGTCGACCTCTACCTCGAGGATGCGATGCAGCGGGTGGGCGCAATCGTGAGGGCCCTCCCCACCGGCGATGCCGCGAAGATCGGAACGGCCGCTCATGCCCTGCGCTCGCCCAGCGCCAGCCTCGGGGCCCTGAGGCTGGCAGCCTTCTGCCGGGACGTGGAGGATGCGCTGCGCGACACCGCGGCCCCCTGGCCGCACGAGTCGATCGACCAGTTGCTGCAGGAATCCGGAAGGGTGACGGAGGCCTTGCGACGACGTCGCCCCTCTGGCGTCCTCGGCTGAGTGGCCCCATTCCCTGTTCCGCTCCAATCGTCCCGCATGGATGTCTCTGCCGCCGACTCGCCCTCGATCCTGCTGGTGGATGACGACCGCATCCATTCCCGAATCCTGCGCACCCGGCTGGAGCAGCAGGGCTACCGCGTCCGCGAGGCCCCTAGCGGGAATGAGGGTCTGGATCTCGCCCGCTCGCTTCACCCGGAGGTGATCCTCTGCGACTGGTTGATGGAGGGAATGGACGGGCTGGAAGTGTGCTGGCGCGTCAGGGAGGATCCCCAGCTGGCCAGTGCCTACTTCATCCTGCTCACCTCACGCTCCCAGGTTCAGGACCGGGTGCGGGGTCTTGACGCAGGTGCCGACGATTTCCTCAGCAAGCCCGTCGATCCCGAGGAGCTGCTGGCCCGGGTGCGCTCCGGGCTGCGGCTCCACAATGCCAATGAGCAGCTGCGTGTGCTCTCCCAGGATCTGCAGCAGCAGAAGGCCCGCCTGGATGGCGAACTGGCCGAAGCGGCCCGGTATGTGGCAGACCTGCTGCCAAAACCCCTGGAGTCGCCCTCCGTCCGGATTGATTCGCTGTTCTGTCCCTCCAGCCAGCTCGGTGGCGACGGCTTTGATTTCCTCTGGCTCGACGAGGACCACCTACTTCTCTATCTGCTGGATGTCTCAGGCCATGGACTGGCGGCCGCCCTGCCATCGATCTCGATCCTGAACCTGCTGCGCAGCGGCGGAATCGATCTCGATCCGGAACGCCCCGAAACCCTTGCCCTCGCGCTCAACCGTTTGTTCCAGATGGAAGGGCAGGAGGATCGCTACCTCACCTTGTGGTGCGGCATCTATCAGCCCTCCCGCAGGGAACTGCGGTACGCGAGCGGTGGCCATCCACCCGCCCTGCTGTTCCCGATGCCCGGAATGGCTGGGGAGCTGCTCCAGCTCTCCACCCGTGGGATGGCCGTGGGTCTGTTCGATGACTCCATCTACCGTCAGGCGAGCGTGGCAGTACCCCCGGGCACCACGCTGCTGGTCTACAGCGACGGCATCTATGAAGTGAGCCGGCCCAATGGCGAGATCTGGAACCTGCCGGCCTTCATCGACGGGATTGATGCGAACGAGATCGCCGCCGGCGATGGACTGGAGCGGTTGGTGCAGCGGGTACGGCGGCTTAGTGGTTGCATCTGTTTCACCGACGATTACGCCCTGGTGCGGGCCCGTTTTTTGTGAGGCAACGGTCGCTTCAGCTAGCCGACTCGGAGCCAGAGGCAACGATCTCGAACACCCGATCCGTACCGGTGAGTTCCAGCACGAGCCGCACCTGGGGGTTCAGATCCTGCAGTACCAGCCGGCACCCGGCTTCCCGGGCCTTCTTGAGGGCCATCACCAGGGCTCCGAAACCGCTGCTGTCCATGAAAGTCAGCCCCTTCATGTCGATCACGATCGAGGTTGACCCGGTCGCGATCGCCTGGATCACCTCGCCCCTCAGTGCATGGCCGCTCGCCGCGTCGAGGAGTCCTGCAGGCTCGATCACCCGAACGGGCGGCGACATGGAGGGTGTCTTGGGAAGGGACCAACCCTGATCATAGGGTGGATTCCGTTGTTGGCCTTCTGGCCTCAGGCCGTGGAGGGGGCGTGCCCGGTGGGTCGCTCGGGATATAGGCCTAGGTTGCAAACAGACCCTCCCTGGGACCCGAGTCCCGCCCTGCGTTCCGTTCCTTGCCTTCCGATCCGCCGCAGAAGAGACAATGCAGAAGAGACGATGAGGCTCTCCACCGCAGGTTCACGGCTCCGCGAAGCGGCTCTCACCGGACTTTCGATCTTCTCGGTGGCGGCCACCGGATTGGTCTTCACCTACCGGACTGCACAGGAGGCGCCACTGGACCAGATCCGCAGCCAGATCCGCCAGAACGCAACTCTGGTTGCCAATCAGATTGAGAGCCGGCTGCATGCCTCTCTCACCCGAACGGAGCAAATGGACAGTGCGAATTATCGCCGGACCGCCATTCCGCTGCTGCAGATAAGCCGATCCGTACCGCAATTATACTACGCACACACCATGACCCCTGGGCCCAAGGGTCCACGCCTCGTCGTCGACAGCAGCCGCTTCGTGCGCAATTCCGGGGACACCACCAGCGTGGCGGGGATCGGTGAGCTCTACGACGACGCCCCCACGGCGGCACGGGAGGCCCTTGGCAGCGGAGAGGCCACCCTCAGCCGGGACCCCTACACCGATCGCTGGGGGACCTTCCTCAGCAGTTTCGCTCCCTTCCGCGATGGATCCGGCCGCATCGCCGGGGTCGTCGGCATCGACATCTGCCTGGCGCACCTGCACGGATACCTGCAGCCACTGCGCCTCAGCCTGGCCCTGGTGGGCAGCGCGCTGCTGGCCGCCCTGTCGGCCCAGGGTCGCTGGCGATCCCTGCAGACCCAGGCCCGCGCGATCGAGGAATTCACACGTTCCCGGGAACTGGCGGAGCAGGCCGCCGCCGAGGCCGCCAGCCGGGCCAGGAGCACCTTCCTGGCAACCGTGAGCCATGAGATTCGCACGCCCCTCAACGCCGTGATCGGACTCACTACGATTGTGCTGGGTAGCCAGCTCTCCGAGCGGCAGCGGGAATGCCTGGACACCGTTCGAACCTCGGCCCAGTCCCTGCTGACCATCCTCAACGACATCCTCGATTTCTCGGCGATCGATGCTGGCTCCCTGCGGCTCTGCCAGGAGACATCAACCCTGCGGCCCCTGCTCGAAGAGGTGATCGATCTGTGCGCTCCCCAGGCCCATGAACGCGCACTCGAACTGACGCTGATAATCGCCGACGGGGTGCCCGAGAGAATCGAAACCGATGCCCTGCGCCTGCGCCAGATCCTGCTCAATCTGGTGAACAACGCCGTGAAGTTCACCCAGCAGGGCGAGGTGGAGCTTTCGGTGATCGGTGTGCACGAGCCTACGGATCAGGCACGGCTGGAGTTCGCCGTGCGCGACACCGGCCCCGGAATCCCTCCCGCCGAACGTGAGCGGCTGTTTCTGCCCTTCGACCGGCTGGAGACCAGCGACTCACCCCAGCCCTCCGGCAGCGGGCTGGGGCTAGCCATCAGCCAGCGGCTGGCCCAGGCACTGGGCGGTGCGCTCGAGGTGGACAGCGAAGCGGGAGAGGGCACACGCTTGGTGCTCTCGCTCCCCTTGATCCTGCCGAAGGAAGGGGCGCCAGGCGACGTTTCTCTCCGGGAGCTTTCTCAGCCTGTGGCGGAGGGGATTCAGTTCCTGGCTCGGCGGAACCTGCTGGTGGTGAGCGCCAGTGAGCCGAACCGGCGGGTGCTTCGCACCGAGATCGAACGCGAAGGCGGCACGGCCAGGCTCGCCTCAAACCGCTCGGAGCTCGAGACCCTGCTCGACGGCAACCGCTTCGACCTGGCGATCATCGATCGGCCAGTGACGCCCTCGCCGGGGGGCTTCCCCGGAGACGACGCCAATGGGGTGATCCTGGGCCATCGCCATGGCGCCGATCTGCCGCTGGTGGTGTGCGATTCGCTCCAGGGGGAGCCCCCCACCGCCTCTGGGGGAATTCTCCTGCGCAAGCCGATCAAGCAGGCTTCCCTCCGCCAGGCCCTGCGCACGGCCCTGTGCCGACAGACGGACACCACCACCACCCTTCCCGTGGCCATGGCGGCCCAGGACGAGGTGCCAGCCCCAGGAGATGACTTCGCCCGCCTGCACCCCCTGCGGATCCTGGTGGCCGAGGACAACATCGTGAATCGCCGGGTCTGCGACCTGATGCTGCGGCGCCTCGGCTACAGCGCCGAGTTCGTGGACGACGGGATCGAGGTGGTGGAGGTCCAGCGCCGCCTGGATCCCGACGTGATCCTGATGGACCTGAGCATGCCCGGGCTCGATGGCCTGACGGCCACCCGCCGAATCCGCAGCCACCAGCCGAAGCCGCACCGGCCCTGGATCGTGGCCGTCACCTCCCATGCCATGCCCGGAGACCGCAGCCTCGCCTTCGAGAGCGGCATGGACGACTTCCTGAGCAAACCGATTGACGAATCCGCCCTCGTCAAGGCCCTGAAGCGGGGCCATGCCGCCCTCTCGCGCTGATCGCGAGTCAGGCCAGAGCTGCCGGCGTCAGGGCGGTGATGCTTCGGTTGCGGCCCTCCAGCTTCGCCCGGGTCAGGGCTTCGTTGGTGCGCTGAAACAGGTCAGAGAAGCTGCCATCCGCGTCGGACAGCTCGGCGACGCCGACACTGACGCTGAGGGGGTGCAGGGATCCGTCGATCCGGACCCCGGTGGCAACGATCTCGCTGCGGATGGACTCGGCCACCGTCATGGCCCCCAGTTGATCAGAAGCGGGGAGCACCGCCGCAAACTCATCCCCGACGACCCGCGCCAGCACATCGATGCGGCGCAGCTTCGCGGCGATCGTCCCGGCCACCTGGACCAGGGCACGCTCCGACTGCTCCCGGCTAAACCGTTCGCTGATCGAGCGGAAATGGTCGATGTCGAACAGCAGGATCGACAAGGGGCTGTCCTGGCGCCAGATACGGTGAAACTCCTGTTCTCCGGCCTCGAAGAAGGGCCTGCGTTTGGGCAGGCCGGTGATGGAGCAGAGGTAAGTGAGGCGCCGCATCTCGATCTGATGCGTGGCCAGGGAGGCCAGTTCGCTGAGCAGGCCAGCCTCCTGCTCCGACAGCCCCCGGGGTTCGGTACCGATTACGCAGAGCGTGCCGATGTTGCGGCCCTGGCCCGTGTGCAGTGGCGCTACCGCGTAGAAGCGGATGTGGGGATGCCCCGTGACCAGAGGGTTGGGACGGAAGCGCTCATCGTTTTGGGCGCCTGCCACCACAATTACCTCATCGCCGCAGATGGCGTGGGCGCAGAAGGCCACCTCACGCCCCGTCTGGGTCACATCGACGCCGACCTGGAGAGGAACCACTGGCGATCCTCATCGACCAGCGAGATCAGGGCGACCGGGAGGCCCAGCATCTCGCTCGCGAGCCGAGTGATCCGGTCGAAGTTCTCGTCGGACTGGCTGTCGAGGATGAAGAAACTCCTCAGGTTCTCCATACGGGCCGACTCATCGGCCGGAAGGGGCCAGTCGGGCATTGAACGTTGCCCCGACAGCTACTCATTCAGAAGTCTGGACGAGAGCGGACCCGGAAACCGAACCCGAAAGTACGGAGATCAACCTCAGTAGAGCCTACCCAATACGTATTCCGGCAGGGCCCGCAGTGCACTGCGGGGATCGGAAGGGGAGAGCCACTCGATCGCCTGGTGCGCTTCGCGGGCGAAGCCCTCAGCCAGGGCACGGGAGCGGGGGATGGCCTCACAGCCGCGGACGAGTTCGAGGGCCTGCTCCAGGTCGTCGGGTTCGCAGAACTCCCTCTCGATCAGGCCGGCGAGGGCCGGACGCTCCTCAAGGGCATACAGGGCGGGCGCCGTGAGGTAGCCGGAGGCCAAATCACTGGCGGCCGGCTTGCCGAGCTGCTGGTCGCTGCCGGTGAAATCGAGGATGTCATCCACCACTTGGAAGGCCAGCCCGAACTGACGGCCGAAGTGGTGAAGAGCCTCCAGCCTCTCCTGGGGGAGTCCAGTGAGAACGCCAGCGGCCCTGGCGCTGTTCGCGATCAGCGAGGCGGTTTTGCAATAGCTCTTTTCGAGGTAAGTCTCGAAACTCTGGCCGGTGTCATAGCGGTAGAGGCCCTGGCGAATCTCTCCATCGGCCAGATCCATGATCACCCGGGAGAGCAGCTTCACTACCTCCAGGTCGTCGAGGTTGGCGAGGTGCCAGCTGGCCTGGGCGAAGAGAAAATCGCCGGCCAGCACAGCCACGCGATGGTTGAAGCGACTATGCACCGTGGCCACTCCTCGGCGGGTGGCGGCCTCGTCGACCACGTCGTCGTGCACCAGGGAGGCGGTGTGGATCATTTCGGTGATCTCCGCCAGGCGCCGGTGGCGCGAACTGAGCTGGCCGTCGGCGGCGATTGCCCGAGAGATCAACAACACAATGCCGGGGCGTAGGCGCTTCCCCCCAGCGGCGAACAGATGCTCGGCGGCAGCCTGAAGAATTGGATGGCCGGCGCCGATCAGGGCGCGCAAATCCGCCAGCAGGGCATCGAGGTCGGTCTCGACCGGCTGAAGCAGCTCTGCAACGGTCGTCACGGGACCTCCTCAGTGGCGTGATCCTAGGAGGCCCGACTCATCGGATGCGGGCCGGGGACTGCAGATTGACCCCATGCACGGTGGGTCGCTGTCCCAGCCAGGTGGCGGCTGCCGTGGCGAAGGCCTCGGCCGACCCGGTGACGCAGTAAGTGGTGCGCTCCGGAATGGACAGCACCGGCTCCGCTGCCCGCTCGGCCTCGGGGGATTCGCCCAGGCTGGCCAGCAACGGTCCGAGTCGGTGGCCCGTGGCGACGGCGGGATCCACCAGCTGCACGTCCGGGGGGAGCAACGAGCTGAGTAGCGGCCTCAGCAGGGGGTAGTGGGTGCAGCCCAGCACGATCGTGTCGACCCCGTCCTCCAGCAGCGGAGCCAGGTAGCCGGATGCCGCCTCCCGCAGTTCCGGCACCTCCAGGTTCCCTGCCTCGATCAGGGGCACAAAGTCGGGGCAACCCACCTCCCTCACCTGGGCGGAGGGACGGCAGGCGTGGATGGCGCGGCGGTAGGCCCCGCTGGCGGCGGTGGCCGGGGTGGCCAGGATGCCGACCCGGTCGCTATCGATGGCGGCGGCCACGCTATCGATCAGGCCCAGCACCGGCACGCCCGCCTCTGCCACCGCCACATCGAGGGCGAGGGCGTTGGAAGTGTTGCAGGCCATCAGCAACACATCAACGCCCTGCTGTCGCAGCCAGTGCACCACCTCGGCGGCAATCGCTCGGATCTCCTGGGTTGATCGCTGGCCGTAGGGCACCCGCGCCGTGTCGCCCAGGTAGAGGCAGGGGGTGTGGGGGTAGAGGGCCTGCACCTGCCGCAGCACGGTGAGGCCGCCTAGGCCGCTATCGAACAATCCAACAAGGAGACTCAAGAGGCTTGCTGCAGGTAGGTGAGGATCGCGCCGGAAATGGCCTGGGCCAGGCGTCTCCGGAAGCTTGCATCGCTGAGGCGGGGTGCGTCGATCTCACCAGTGACGAATCCGATTTCGGCTAGCACCGAAGGCATCACCGTGCGGCGGATCACGAAGAAGCGGCCAGGCCGGGCCCCCCGGTCCGGCGTGCCAGGCGACACGGCCAGCAGATACTGCTGCACCAACTGGGCCAACCGGGTGGAGGCCCCCCCCTCGACATAGAAGGTTTCGATGCCGTTCACATCGGGGCGATCAAGGCTGAGGGCATTGGCATGCAGGCTCACAAACAGCTGGGCACCGCTGGCATTGGCCAGGGCCACGCGGGGCGGCAGGTCCAGATCCACTTCGGTGGTTCGGGTCAGCAGCACCTGCACCCCCCGTGCCTGCAGCAACTGGGCCACCTGCAGGGCAACATCGAGCACCACATCGGTCTCGCGCAGGCCCTCGATGCCCACAGCGCCTGGATCCGGACCACCATGGCCGGGATCGATCACCACCCGGTAGCGGCCGCGGGGCACCACCGGCAGGCCCTCCGGGGAGAGGGGGCGTCGGGGCAGCAGGGACCAGCGGGGTCGATCGGCACGGGGCCGCACCGCCAGCGCGCGCGGCACCGCCTCGAAATCTCCCTCGCCGGCCGCAACCCCCAGGCGCGTGGCCCTGGGGGAAAGATCCATCCGCCAGCGATCCCGGGCGGTGCCCACCAGGCGCAGCTGGCGGGGATCGAGCACCGTGCCGGCTCGAAACTCCAGCACCAGGCGCGTGGTGCCGTCATCGGGCCGGCCGATGCGCACCTCTTGGAGGTTGTAGCCCAGCCAGAGCGAACGGGCCCGCAGGGGGGCACCCGGCAGGTCGAACCAGATGCGGGGGCCCCTGCCGCCGAGACCCTCCTCATAAAAGGCACGCACCTGGATGCCGGGACTGGTGCGCAGCTCAAGCACCCCCTCGCGGCTCACCCGCCAGGCCGAAAGGCTGCTGGCTGCCCTGGCCGGCAGGCCGGTGAACACCGCTCCGACCAGGAGGGCCAGGCCCAGCCAGGGACGCCATCCGCCCCTGGCAAGGGCTGGCAGCGTGGGCCGGATCGCCATCAACCGATCAGAACAATGCTGGTTGCCGGTGCTGCAGGCTCGGCATCTGGGCCCGAACCCGCGCTCCGTGACCTCCATCGACCGGGGCAACGGCCAGGCCGGGGGCCAGGCCGGCGTCGGCGAGCACGGTGCCCCAGGGATCGATCACCAGGGCATGGCCATGGGTCTGGCGGCGACCGTAGTGAACACCGGTCTGGGCCGGGGCCACCACGTAGGCGGTGTTTTCGATCGCCCGGGCCTGCAGCAGCACCTGCCAGTGGTCCTTGCCGGTGTAGGCGGTGAAGGCGGCCGGCACCATCAGCAGTTCCGCCCCCGCTGAAGACAAGTAGCGATAGAGCTCCGGGAAGCGCACGTCGTAACAGATCGAGAGGCCGATGCGGCACAGACCGGGCACATCCACCACGGGGGGAAGCGCATCACCGGGTTTCACCGTGGCCGATTCGCAGTAGGTGATGCCATCGGGGATATCAACATCAAAAAGATGGATCTTGTCGTAGCGAGCCAGCAGCTGGCCCTCGGTGCCCACCAGTTCCGCGCGGTTGTAGGTGAGGTTCTCCCCTGCCGGAACCGGAAAGCCACCGCCGAGCAGGGTCACCTGATAGCGGCGCGCCATCGTGACCAAGAAGCGGCTGCAACGCTCCGCCAGGGCCGGCGCCAGCTCCAGACGACGCTGGTCGTCACCCATGAAGGCGAAGTTCTCGGGCAGCCCCAACAGGTCGGCGCCGCGGCGGGCCGCCAGCTCGATCTGCTCCTCGGCTGAGGCGAAGTTGGCATCCGGATCGGAGCCGCTGGTGAGTTGCAGGGCTGCTGCCAGGAAACTGCCCACCGTTGCTCCAATCGTCGGGCGAACTGTAAGGGGCCGCACCCGAGCGAGCCAGGGGCGGGAGCTCCACCCCCCTGAAGAGCCTGGCGAGGTCGCTCAGCTGGCGCGCAGCACACCCGCTTCCGCCTGAATCGGCACGACCTGCAGGCTGTCCACGGCGGCACAGGAGGCGAAGTCGGCATCGTGGTTGCCGAGGCGGATCAGGCGCTGGCCATGGCTGGCAGCCCGCAGGCAGGTTTCCGTGTCGTGGCGCCACTGCTGCCACAGAGCCAGGGCGGCGAGCATCTCGTCGTTGGCGCAGGTGACCCCCCGGTGGGGGGCCACCGCCAGCTCGATCGCAGCCGAGGCCACGGCCCCGGCCGCCAGGCTGTCCTCCAGGGAGTAATCGCCCTCCCAGCCACTGCCCACAATCCACACCTGCTGGGCATCCCGTTCGATCAAGCGGCGCGCCACGGCGGTCCGGTTGGGCAGACAGGCGGTGAGCAGCAGCGGCACCTCCCGCACGGCCGCCAAGGAACGGGTGCCGTTGGTGGTGCTCATGAAGATGCGTTTGCCCCCCACCAGCTCCGGCGTCACCGCCAGAGGGGAATTGCCAAGGTCGTAACCGTTCACCCGCTGGCCGCCGCGCTCACCGGCCCGCAGCCGTTGCTCGGCTGGCCAGGCGGCGGCAGCGGTCTCCAGCTCAGCGAGGTCAGCGAAGGCCTGGATCGCCTCGGCACCGTTCTCCAGCGACCAGGCGATCGTGGTGGTGGCACGGAGCACGTCGATCACCACGGCCGCATCCGGTCCGCCCTCGGCGGTGGGCAACACCGCAGGCACCGCCTCGGAGGTGTGGAAGTAAGAGATCTGCATGGATCGCGCCGGGGGCTGGGCCGAGTGTGGCAGAGCGAACCGGCTTGGCTGGCGACCCCAGCCGCCTGCGTTCAGCGCCGCTCGGTCGGCACCTGGCCTGGCTTCGGGCGCGTCGGCAAACCGGAGGCGGGCGCGAAGGCGAAGGAGGGGCTCGTCTCGAACTTGGCGGCGGTCTCACCCCCGTAGATCCGCCCACCTGTCAGCGCCAGCCGCCGCACGGGGGCGCCGTCGGCGAGGTTGAGCTGATCCAGCGACACCCAGAAGAGGCTGGGGGAAGTGACGGCGTCGAAGTAAAGCACCCGCCGCTTTTGATCGTTCACAACCCGCCAGATGGTGGAGGAGAGGTTGGGGGCACCGGGGGTGGTGATGCCGAGGGGAACGCTGACGCTGCGCACCACCCCGAGCACGCCAGCGAGGGCTTGGAAGGGGAAGCTCTGACCGGGCACGGCGCTGATGAAGGCCGGATCGGCCTGGCGAGGCAGGGCGGCGAGCAGGAAGGAGGCGCGCACGAAACGATCGGCCGCTCGGATGGTGCCGGGAAGGAAGCTGCTGCCGCCCACGGTCTGCCAGTAGGTGTTGAGGGCGAGCTGCTGATCAAAGCTGGGGGAGTTGGTCATCACCGCGTACTGGCGCCCGTGGTGGATCACCAGGCGGCCGCCGATGTACTCAAAAATTGCCGAATCACCCGTCGCGTCGGAGATGGCAAGGTGCAGCTGGGCGCCTTTGCCATTGGGGAGGGTGGGCGCCACCACGCGGAAGGGCTCCTTGCGCAGGTGGGCCACCGCCTCAGAAACCGTGGCGAACTGATCGAGCACGTACTGGGCCCAGAGGGAAATGGAGAGCACGGGCTTGCCATCGAGCTGGCCGTAATCGGATTCCGCAAGGTAAAGGAGGTTGGCCACCAGGCCCTTCTCGTTCATGCCCTCGGCGCTGCCAATGTCGTAGCCGCTCACCACCACGCTGCCAAAACGGGAGCGCCAGCGGGGGGTGCGGGCGCCACCGCCGCCATCGCGCGCGATGCCGCGGGGGAAGGCCCAGAGATTGGAGCGCATGTCCTCCGACCAATCCATGCTCCGCCCGGTGATCACGGTGCCATCCGGGGAGGTGTAGAGCACGCGAGTGCAGGCTGCCGCGGGGCGCGGGCTGGAGGGGAGGCCGGCGAGGGCGAGACCGAGGGCCAGCAGCAGTGCCCGGCAGCGGTGCCCGGAGCGGAAGGCGACGGGAGGAAGGGCAAAGCGCTGCATGCTTCAGAGGCAGGAAGTTTTCACATTCGCACAGCTCGACCTCCCCAACGCCCGCAAAGGGGAGTCACCACAGGCCATAGTGCGCTTTGATGCCACCGCGACAATTGTCTGGTGTGATGGCCCAGCAAGGTCGCGATCTGCGCGGCTTCCTCGATCTCCTGGAGCGTCGTGGCCAACTGCGCCGCATCAAGGCCCCGGTGGATCCCGACCTTGAGCTCACCGCCATCGCCGATCGGGTGCTGGCGATGGGCGGCCCGGCGCTGCTGTTCGAGAACGTGATCGGCTCCTCGATGCCGGTGGCCGTGAACCTGCTCGGCACCGTGCAGCGGGTGGTGTGGAGCATGGGGATGGAGCGGGCCGAGGAGCTCGAAGTCCTCGGCGCCAAGCTGGCCCTGCTGCAGCAGCCCCGGCCCCCCAAGGGTCTGGGGGAACTCAAGAGCTATGGCGGCCTGGCCTGGGACCTGCTGCGCGCCTTTCCCGACCTGGACCTCACCCCACCCTGCCGCCAGCAGGTGTTTCGCGGCGAGGCGGTGAACCTCGACGCCCTGCCGCTGCTACGCCCCTGGCCCGGTGACGCCGGCCGGATCATCACCCTTGGTCTGGTGATCACCAAGGACCCCGAGACCGGCACCCCCAACGTGGGGGTCTACCGGCTGCAGCAGCAGTCGATCAACACGATGACCGTGCATTGGCTGAGCGTGCGCGGCGGCGCCCGTCATCTCCGCAAGGCGGCGGCGCTGGGTCAACCGCTGGAGATCGCGATCGCCATCGGCGTTCATCCGCTGCTGGTGATGGCGGCGGCCACCCCGATCCCGGTGCAATTGAGCGAATGGCTGTTCGCCGGGCTTTACGGCGGCGAAGGGGTACGGCTGGCAAAGTGCAAGACCGTGAACCTCAAGGTTCCCAGCCACAGCGAGGTGGTGCTGGAGGGCACGATCACCCCCGGCGAGGAGCTGGCCGATGGCCGCTTCGGCGACCACATGGGCTTCTACGGCGGCGTGGAGGATTCACCGCTGGTGCGGATTCAGTGCATCACCCAACGCCGGAATCCGATCTACTTCACCACCTTCAGCGGCCGGCCGCCCAAGGAGGACGCGATGCTGGCGATCGCCCTGAACCGCATCTACACGCCGATCCTGCGCCAGCAGATCCCGGAGATCGTGGATTTCTTCCTACCCATGGAGGGGCTCAGCTACAAGCTGGCCGTGATCGCCATCGACAAGGCCTATCCCGGCCAGGCCAAACGAGCGGCGATGGCGTTTTGGACGGCTCTGCCCCAGTTCACTTACACCAAGTTCGTGGTGGTGGTGGACAAGGCGATCAACATCCGCGATCCGCGCCAGGTGATCTGGGCGATCAGCGCCCTGGTGGATCCGCAGCGCGATCTGTTCGTGCTGGAGGACACCCCCTTTGACACGCTCGATTTCGCCAGCGAGCGACTGGGCCTGGGCGGCCGCCTGGCGATCGACGCCACCACCAAGGTGGGCCCGGAGAAACGCCACGGCTGGGGCGAGCCCTTGCGGCGCAGTGCCGAGCTGGAGGCCCGGGTGGATCGACGCTGGGCCGAGCTGGGCCTGGCGGATCTGGGTGGATCCGAACCGGATCCCTCCTTGTTCGGCTACAGCATTGAGCACCTCCTCAGCAGGCTTGCCGCCCTGAGCGGTCGCGCCGCCTGAGTCGGAACCCTTGAGTCCCCTGCTGGGCCGCCAGGCGATCCATGCCATCAAGGCCCTGCTGGAGCTGGCGGGCGATCCTGGGGGCTGGCGCTCTGTGAATGATCTGGCCGCCGCCCAGGACCTACCGGCGCCGATGCTGGAGCAGCTGCTGCTGCAACTGCGGCGGGCCGGCTTGCTGGAGGCGCGGCGCGGCCGGCTGGGGGGCTACCGGCTGACCCGGCCAGCGGGCGCCACTCCCCTGGCCGATGTGCTGGCTGCCCTGGGCCAGGGGCTGGGCAGCGAAGCGGCCGAAGCGGGCCGCGAGCTGGTGGGCGGGGCTGCCGACCGGGTGGCGGCTTTGTTGGAGCAGCGGCTTCGCGCCGCCCTGGAGCGGGAGCTGGCCCGCTGCACCCTGGCCGAGCTGCTCTACGACCTGCGCAGCGTCAGCGCCGAACTGAGCGACGAAGGCGGTCTGCTGCTCGGCTGAAGCGCTGGCCTGCGGGTCGGATCTCACGCCAGCGGGAAGAAACCGCCCCGGCTCCGAACTTTCTAAGGTTAAACCATGGTTGCTGAGCTTCCCTCCCCCGAGTCCGCCGGCGAGCTCCTGGAGCAGGTGCTGGCCCCTCTGCTCGACGACTTTCAGCAGAGCTTCTCCCGGGGTCAGGTGCTGCTGCAGCACTGTCCCGATCGAGTGCTTCCAGCAGCGGGCCGCTCTGAGCTGAAGGACAGGCTTGATCGGGCCCAGGCGGAATTGGCAGCCGCGCGGGCCTTGCGTCAGGCGGCTCCAACGCCCATGGCCCTGGAGATGGCCACGATCGCCCCCTGGCACCAGCTGGTGCTGGAGGTGTGGTCGCTCTCGGCGGCGCTACGGGCGGCGGGCGTGACCCTGCCCTGACCCCGGCCGCCGCAGGCAACAGCCGGCTCCACCCAGCTGGACTCGGCCAAGACCAGACAAAACAGGAGCCGGAAGCGAAATGGGTGCGGGCGTGGGAGCCTCCATAGGATCCTGCGATTCCGACCCGCCGGTGTGACCCTCGCCCCCTCCGACCTCCAAGCGCCCCTGCGGCTTCCGGGTGCCCCGGGAAGCTTGGCGGGGCAGGTGCGGGTGCCGGGCGACAAATCGATCTCCCATCGCGCCCTGCTCTTCGGCGCCATTGCCGAAGGCGAAACCCGCATCGAGGGTCTGCTGCCCGCCGAGGATCCACTCAGCACCGCCGCCTGCCTGCGGGCGATGGGCGTGGCGGTGAGCCCGATCGAGGCGGGCCCGGAGGTGGTGGTGCAGGGGGTGGGCCTCGATGGCTTCCGCGAACCGGAGAGCGTGCTCGATTGCGGCAACTCCGGCACCACGATGCGGCTGATGCTGGGGCTGCTGGCCGGCCGGGCCGGTCGCCATTTCGTGCTCACGGGCGATGCCTCCCTGCGGCGCCGACCGATGCGGCGGGTGGGCGGCCCGCTGGCGGAGATGGGCGCCACCATCGCCGGCCGCGAAGGCGGCAACCTGGCACCCCTGGCGATCGCCGGCAGGCAGCTTCACGGCGCCACGATCCGCACGCCGGTGGCCTCGGCCCAGGTGAAGAGCGCCCTCCTGCTGGCGGCGCTCACCGCCGAGGGCCCCACCACGGTGATCGAGCCGGCCCTCTCGCGCGATCACAGCGAGCGGATGCTGCGGGCCTTCGGTGCCGATCTGGTGGTGGCCGGCCCCGGCGGCACCGAGGTGACCGTGACCCCCGGCAACAGCCTGCTAGGCCAAACCGTGGTGGTTCCCGGCGACATCAGCTCGGCCGCCTTCTGGCTGGTGGCCGGCGCCATCACCCCCGGCGCCGCGCTCACGGTGGAGAACGTGGGCCTCAACCCCAGCCGCACCGGCATCCTGGAGGTGCTCACGCAGATGGGCGCCCGGATCACGGTGATCAACCGCCGCGATGTGGCCGGCGAACCGGTGGGCGACCTGGCCGTGGAGCATGGCCCGTTGCAGGCGTTCGCTATTGGCGGCGAGCTGATCCCGCGGCTGGTGGATGAGATCCCGGTGCTGGCGGTGGCGGCCTGCTGCGCCGAGGGCGTGAGCACGATCCGGGGCGCCGAGGAGCTGCGGGTGAAGGAAACCGACCGGCTGGCGGTGATGGCCAGGCAGCTCGGCGCCATGGGCGCCCGGCTGGAGGAACACGCCGATGGCCTCACGATCCAGGGCCAGACATCGCTTCATGGCGCTGAAGTGGACAGCGAGACCGACCACCGGGTGGCGATGAGCCTGGCGGTGGCCTCCCTGGTGGCCCGCGGCGACACCCGCCTGCATGACAGCGCCGCTGCAGCGGTGTCGTACCCAGGTTTCTGGGATGACCTGGCTCGCCTGCGGCGCTGAGGGCCCACGGGGCCCTGCGTCGTTGGCCATGGGAGCTGGGGCGCAGGACCCGAACGCTCACAAGGAAGCGGCGACGGCGGAACACACGATCCGCCAGGGCGCTGATGGCAGCTTCAGCCTATGGAGCCCCCGCTTCGGCGAGGGCTTTCACAGCCGCCGCGGCGCCCTGCGAGAAGCGCGCGAAACCTTCCTGGCGCCCTCGCAGTTGGAGCGATTCATCCCGGGCCAGCGGCTGATGGTGGTGGAGGTGTGCGTGGGCACAGGCACCAACCTGGCCCTGCTGCTGGAGGACTGCGCGGAGCTGGGGCTGGAGCTGGAGTGGTGGGGTCTGGAGCTCGATCCGGCGCCCTTGCAGCTGGCTCTGGCCGAGCCGGCGTTCCGCAGCCAGTGGCAACCGCAGACCCTGAAAACCCTGGAGACCCTCAGCGAGCGGGGCTGCTGGCAGCAAGGCTGCTGGCAGCAAGGCTGCTGGCAGCAAGGCTGCTGGCAGCAGGGCTGCTGGCAGCAGGGGGCTGGATCGGGGCGCATGCTCTGGGGAGATGCGCGGCAGACGCTGCCGCAGCTGCTGGAGCAGCGCCGGGGGCAGGTGGATCTGATCTGGCACGACGCTTTCTCCCCGCAGCACTGCCCCCAGCTCTGGACGGTGGAGGTGCTGGGATCGGTAGCAGAGCTTCTGGCCGATGGGGGCCGCTGGATCAGCTTCTGCTCGGCGGCGGCGGTGAGAGAAGGTTTGCGGCTGGCCAATCTCAACGTGGTCGCCCTCGCCGCAGAAGCCGAGGGCGTGGAAGGAGCAGAAGAGGCTGTGAAGAGAGCCGACGACTGCCTCAAACCAGACCCGAGTGCGAACCAGCGCAGGGCCTGGAGCGGTGGCACGCTGGCCAGCCGCGCTCCGCTGGCGCCTTCAGCCGCCTGGCGCCGACTCACCGCCATGGAACGGGAGCACCTGGCCTGCAGTGCTGGCGAGCCCTATCGCGACCCCAGCGCTACATCGAATGCCGCTGATATCTTGCACCAACGCCGTATAGCCCAGGCAAAGGCCCTGACCCTCGGTGAACGCAGCACCAGCAGCGCTTGGCGGAAGCGCTGGGGATTACAACAGGGCTGCTGATAGAGAACAAGCTGGATAGACAGCTTCTCCATAACCAAGAAAGACGCATAATTACTGCTCCCGGCCCTGAGCAGATCTTGATTGTTGAATGTTCATACGGAAAGCTTGCCTAAACAAGGGCACCTCGAGCAATGACCGATTCGGCTCGCCTGAACAAAGGACAGAACAGTGACTGCTTCGCTTCTCGCATCGCGACATTATTGGACTATTGCAATGTTCGAGGTGCCTTCAAGGCCTATCATCGCCGACTATTGAATAGTGAAGCTGCCATAAGTCGACTTGCGGTATCAACCACAGGGCTTCCTCAGCAGCCCCCCTTCCATGCTTTGACCAACCTTTATCCTGAGGCGCAGCCGGCGACTCCAGGCCAGGGCAGCAGCAGCCCCGGCGAACGGTAAAGGGCCTGGAGCGGCAGGAGCCGAAATCGTCACCGGACCGTCAGCGAAGGTTCCGCCAAGGGGGACTTGCGCCACCACCGGAGCTGCTCCGAGCAGGGCCTTCAGGGAGCCGGAGTTGCCGGCTGTGATCGTCAAGCCACCTCCAAAACGGAAATCGATCGCCGAGATCACTTGGCGAGCTCGGATGTCACCAGAGGGATCGGGGCTCCACCAATCAGCGATGAATCCCCCTGGCCAGGACACGGGCGGCCCCGCATGGCTCCCTGTCGCCGTGAACAAGGGAGAGCTGTCGTTGCTCACGTTGTCGCCGCTGAAGACCAAGGATAGATCGGCATCGAACGTTGCGGGGATCCCCAAGGCGCCCATGGCAGCGGCGATCGCTGGGGAACTGGTGGCAAAATCCAGTTGGAAATTATCAATCCCGTTGCCGGCGATAGCATCGAAGTCTTCGGCATCGCTCCGTGCGGTGATCACCCCGATTTGTGAATTCACCACGGGCCCAAGCGTGATGCTGCCGAGGCTGGCATTGCCACAAGCCACACTCCGGATGATGATCTGGGCCTCGGTAGGCCCTGGGGTCGAACCGAAACCACCAAATCCGTAACGAGCCCCATAACCTGCAGGTAATAACGGCATGAGAGCCGACCGGTCAACCGTTGTCACCCCGATTGACTCATGGCACAAACCCGAGTAACCGATCTGCAGATTTCCTGCCGCTTTTGCCTGTCGCTCCGATCCAATCAGGCTGGTGGCCAAGATCAGGCTACCGCCCAAAAAAGCGGACCTGAGGGTTTTATACAAGCGCAGTCTCACCAAAATTTTATTTTTTCGATCTCTTTTAGTGTACAAACACATCAACATAGTCGACTCACAGCCGTTCTGATTCCATGACACCGCTGCTCCGGGGTTCCTGGTTCCAGTCGAGGATCACCAGTACCTCGGGCTCGCCGGCCTGGGCCCATTCCTTGGGGTCATTGCCCTGCTCAATCACGGCTCCAGCGCCCTGATGGCAATGCCTGCGGGGCCGAGCCTCGGCGGCAGCCGTATACGACCCTGCGACCAACCCGACCACGCCATCGCAGCCGCTGCCTGATACTCCGAAGAAGGGTGCGAGACAGGCACCTAGA
Organism: Cyanobium sp.; assembly: GCA_014191755.1. Lineage (GTDB taxonomy): Bacteria > Cyanobacteriota > Cyanobacteriia > PCC-6307 > Cyanobiaceae > Cyanobium. Next base: position 41,082 of record BJHE01000005.1, on the reverse strand, counting down.
TTTCGCCGCAGTAGCCCAAGCCCCATGCTCGCCGTTGCCGTTCTGGCCGCCGGAAAGGGCACCCGCATGAAGAGCGACCTGCCCAAGGTGCTCCAGCCCCTGGCCGGCGCCACCCTGGTGGAGCGGGTGCTGGCCAGCTGTCGCCACCTGCTCCCACAGCGCCAGCTGTTGATCGTGGGCCACCAAGCCCAAAGGGTTGAGCGTTCGTTGAGCAGCGTGCCAGGCCTGGAATTCGTGCTGCAACAACCCCAGAACGGCACCGGCCATGCGGTGCAGCAGCTGCTGGAGCCACTCAGCGGCTTCCAGGGCGAGCTGCTGGTGCTCAACGGCGATGTGCCCCTGCTGCGTCCGGGCACCCTGGAGGAGCTGCTGGCCAAGCACCGCAGCAGCGGCGCCGCCGTGACCCTGCTCACGGCCCGCCTGGCCGATCCCGCCGGCTATGGCCGGGTGTTCGCCGACGAGCAGGGCTTGGTGAGCGGCATCGTGGAGCACCGCGACTGCAGCGAGGAGCAGCGTCGCAACAGCCTCACCAATGCCGGAATCTACTGCTTCGACTGGGCAAAGCTGGCGGCGGTGCTGCCCCTGCTCTCCACAGAAAACGACCAGGGCGAGCTCTACCTCACCGACACCGTGGCGATGCTGAGCCCGGCGGTGCACCTGGAGGTGGCCGACCCCGACGAGATCAACGGCATCAACGACCGCCTGCAGCTGGCACAATGCGAGGCCGTGCTGCAGGAGCGGCTGCGGCGCCACTGGATGGCCGAGGGGGTGAGCTTCACCGATCCGGCCAGCTGCACCCTCAGCGAGGGCACCCGCTTCGGCCGCGATGTGCTGGTGGAACCCCAGTGCCACTTCCGCGGCGCCACCCAGATCGGTAACGGCTGCCGGATTGGGCCGGGCTGCCTGATCGAGAACAGCAGCCTCGCCGATGGGGTGGAGGTGCTCCATTCCGTGCTGCGCGACAGCACCGTGGCAACGGATTGCGTGGTGGGGCCCTATGCCCAGCTGCGAAACGGCGCCCACCTGGAGGCCGGCTGCCGGATCGGCAACTTCGTGGAGGTGAAGAACAGCCGCCTTGAAGCCGGTGTGAAGGCCAATCACCTCAGCTACCTGGGCGATGCCGACCTGGGTGCCAACGTGAACGTGGGCGCCGGCACCATCACCGCCAACTTCGATGGCGTACACAAGCACCGCACCGTGATCGGCGCCGGCAGCAAGACCGGCGCCAATTCCGTGCTGGTGGCTCCGATCACCCTGGGCGCAGAGGTGACCGTGGCGGCCGGCTCCACCCTCACCCAGAACGTGCCCGACGGCGCCCTGGCTTTTGGGCGAGCGCGGCAGGTGGTGAAGGAGCGGCGCCAGACTTCCAACCCAGCAAGCTGAAGGGGCTCCACTATTCGCATGCCGCAGACCAGTCGCATGCCGCAGACCAGGCCCTCTGATCGCCGCAGACCTCGCCACTGGCGCGAAGACCTTCGGGCCATCGGCCTCCTCGCCCTGGTGGCCCCCCTGATCCCCACCGCTCCGGCCTTGGCCCTGGAGGAGGTGGTGATTGAGCTCCCCCTGCTGAAGACCCAGCTCACGGTGAAGCTGCGGGAGCTGAAGTCGGCGGAAGCCCTCCGCCAGGGCAACAGCGACCTGGCGGAGCTGGATCGTGCCAGCAACGGCGCCGTGGGCCGCCAGGTGATCGAGCTGATGCGTCAGCCGGTGCCGCTGAGCGTGAAGCAAGTTGCCGACGGCTCGATGGGATCGCCGCTGGTGGAGCAGGCCATGCTCGTGCTCTCCTCGATCGGATTCGTGGAGGGCCGGAGCGCCGATCTCAGCGGCCGCACCCTGACTGAGGCCCTGCGCCAGGCCGCGAGCGACGGTGAGCCCACCCTGCTGAGCCTGTTGAAGGCGGTACCCGGCCAGCGGCTCACGCTCGATCTCGGCCGGACCCGGCAGCTGTTCAACCGGATGCTCCGGCAACGTCAGCAGGCCGAGTCCCTTCTGGCTGTTACACCCGCCGTCTCGCCACCCCTCTCGCCACCCCTCTCGCCACCGCTTGCCCCAGCCGTCTCTGCAACGTCCACGGCCAGAGCCGAAGCGGGGAGGAACGTGAACCGTCGCATTGTGACCCTGCCGGTGCCGCACCGCCCCGATCCCCTGGAAATCACGCTGCTGGAGCCGGCGAGCGGTGCCAACGGCAGGCTTGTGCTGATCTCCCATGGCCTCTGGGATAGCCCCGCCGCCTTCGAGGGCTGGGGGATCCTGCTGGCCTCTCGGGGTTACAACGTGGCGTTGCCCCGCCATCCCGGCAGTGACAGCAGCCAGCAGGAGGCCGTTCTGACAGGGCAGTCTCCGCCGCCAGGGCCCGAAGAACTGGCGCGCCGTCCCAAGGATCTGATCGCCGTGCTCGATGCAATCGGGAATGGCCGCCTCCGCTTGGCCCAGCAGGTGGATGCCGGGCGGGTGGTGGTGCTGGGCCACTCCTGGGGGGCCACCACCGCCCTGCAGCTGGCGGGGCTCCAGCCGAGCAAGGAAACGCTGCTCCAACGCTGTTCGGACCTGGACGATCCGGATCGCAACCTCAGCTGGAGCCTGCAGTGCAGCTGGCTGCGCGGCGTCCGCTACGCCGGCCTCGCCGATCCGCGGGTTGTGGCGGTGGGGGCCGTGAGTCCGCCGATGTCGCTGCTGTTCGCCAGAGGATTCACCAGCGAGCAGGGTGGTCGGGTGCTGCTGGTGAGCGGCAACCGCGACTGGGTTGTACCTCCCGATCCCGAAGCGATCGCGCCGATGCGCTGGGGGAGAGCAATCGGCAATCAGCTCGTGTTGGTGCAAGGCGGCGACCATTTCAATCTGCGGCCGCAGGGCGCGGCCGATGGCGGCGTGCTTGGTCCGTTGCTGTTCGCCTGGACCGAGGCCGCCTTTGCGGCCGGAACGGCCGTGCGCCCGGCCCCAGGAGCCGCCCCACTCCTGCCCGCTCAGGGTTGGGGGAACGGGGATCTGCCGATGGCCGATGTCACCGGCCGTTTGGGGAACCCCTGAGAATCGGGCCTGGCCTTCCCGCCCCACGCCGGTTCGCCGGGGGCATCGGCCCTCCTCCACGCCCCATTGGTGCGCCTCTCGATCCACCAAGTCGCTCGCTCGCCCCACTGATCTTCCGATCAGCCCAGCCGCTCCTGCAGCAGCGGAAGCAACCGCTCTAGCGCCACGCCGCGGCTCGCCTTGAGCAACAGGGCATCGCCGGGCCGTAGCCAGCCCAACAGGGGCTCGAGCGCCTCCTCGGGCCGCGCCACCCGCACCAGCCGCTCCAGACCAGCGGCCGCCTCCAGCATCGCCGCCCCTTCGGCCCCCCCATCCACGATCACCAGCCCTTCCAAGCCCAGGTTGCGGGCCCGCTCGGCCACCTGTCGATGCAGCGCCAGGCTGCTCTCCCCCAGCTCAAGCATCGTGCCCAGCACCGCATAGCGGGCCGCCCCAACCGCCAGGGGCTGGGACGCCAGCAGGTCGAGGGCCGCCAACATCGCCTCCGGAGAGGCGTTGTAGGTCTCATCCAGCACGGTCACGCCACCCAGCTGCAGCCTCCGGTTGCGGCCGCCCGGCACCTCCACCGTCAGGTCGCTCAGGGCGGCGGGCGCCACCCCCAGCTCCAGGGCCACCGCCAAAGCCAACAGCAGATTGCGAGCGTTGTGGCGGCCCGCCAGGGGCAGGCTCATCGGCGGCAGGCCCTCAACCTCCAGGCGCTCAGCGGCCTGGTGCTGAGGGGCCTGGCGCTCGGCTTCAGGGCGCTCGGCTCCAGGCCGCTCGGTGTCGCCATCAGAGGCTGGGGAGGGCGCCACCAGCCTGCCCTCCAGGTCCGCTGGCGGCGTTCCTGGCGCCAGCTCGTCGTCGGCCAGAGCCACCCGCTGCACCCTTCCGCTCCAGCAGGCAGCCAGGGCCGCCTCCAGCAGAGAATCGCCGGCCGGGATCACCAACAGCCCATCGGGCCGCAGGGCCGCGCTGATCTCACACTTGGCGGTGGCGATCGCCTCGCGGCTGCCGAGCCGGCCGATGTGGGCGGTGCCGATGTTGGTGATCACGGCCACGTCGGGCTCGGCGCAACGGCTCAGCCGCTCGATCTCACCGAGGCCCCGCATCCCCATCTCCACCACCAGGGCACGGGTGGTGGCATCGGCCTTCAACAGGGTGAGCGGGGCCCCCACATCGTTGTTTTCGTTGCCGCTGCTGGCCACCACCGGCCCCAGGCAGGCCAGGGAGGCGCGGATCAGTTCGCGGGTGGTGGTCTTGCCGGCCGAACCCGTCACGGCCACCACCGGCACACCCAGTTGGCGGCGCCAGAGGCGGCCGAGTTCCTGATAGGCCAGCAGCGTGTCGTCTACAAGCCACACGGGCCGGCCGAGGGCAACCACGGCCTCCAGCTGTTCGGGGTTCAAGCGGTCGCGCTGGGCCACGGCGGCGGCGGCCCCGCCGGCCAGGGCCGTCTCCAGAAAGCGATGGCCATCAAACCGCTCCCCCACCAGCGGCACGAACAGGGCACCGTTGAGGTCGGCGCGGCTGTCGGTGCTCACCGCAGCCAGGCTGGCGGGACGCCGGGTTGGCTCACCGAGGGGCTCGCCCCAGAGCGCCAACAGGGGATCCAGGGGCAGGGTCATGGAGGGGTGGAGTCGGCGTCGAGCAGGATCATGCCCGAGCCCACCCGGGCGGGCCGGGCTAGCAGGCGCCCGGCCGGCTCCACCAGTTCAAGGCGCTCATAGCCCAGCTCCCGAGCGCGCTCCAGCCACCGCTCCGCCAGGCTGCGGCGCTCGGCGAGGGGCAGCGCGCCAAAACCGCCGGCAAGCCGCAGCCGCAGCAGACCTTCCGCGGGCCGTTGCTCCAGAGCCAGAACCCAAGCGGGAGGGTCGGCCCCCACCAGTTCAGCCAGGGGCGAAGCAGCTGGCACCGCCGCACTGTCGGCCGCACTGTCGGCAGCGCTCCCGGCACCGAGTCCGTCCCCGGAACCCAGCGGGTAGGAATCACCAGCAACGGTCCGGGATGGGGCGCCAGCAGTCGGGTCCGGCGCGGGGTCGGCCCCGGGTTGCACCATCTCTGGCCTGCCAGCTGCCCCTTCGGCCTGATCGCCGCCACGCCCCTGCCTCCAGGGCCACGGGGTCGGCAGACCCGTGGATCTGCCACCCCGATCAACGGGTCTGACAGCCGCCGCTGGGCCCCCAGCCGAACCCGTGTCCGCCGGGATCACCAGGGTCGAGGGAGGCGGCGGCGCAGCGACATCGCCCTGGAGTTGATCGGCCTGAAGGAGATCTGGGGCCTGGCTGGTGCCGGGGATTCCCGGGGGCCAGGAGCCCATCCCCTGACCGGGAGCTTGCGGGGCCGCAGCCGGAGTCCGCTCGACCGCAGGGTCTGCCGAGGGCCCTCCCCGCCCTCCCGGCAGCCGCAGGGCCAATCCCACCAGCAGAAGAAGACACAGTGCCAGCAGCAATGGCCAGAACAAGGCGGCCAAACCCCTGGGCCAGAAGGCCGGTGTGGCCAGAGTGCCCTCGCCATTGAGCCGCCAGAGTTCCTGGGCCTTCAGCCTGGCGGTGGCGAACACGGCGGCCAGGTCGGTGGCCAAACGCCTCCAGGGATCCTCGTAGGGAGCCGGCAGGGGGGAGGAGGGTTCCTCCCGGGAGGAAGGTTCCTCGCGGGAATACGCAGGGGATGCCATGGAGTTCCTGAACCTGAGCGGGAAGGTCGCCGCTCAGGGGCCGCTCAACCCTCGCTGAGGCGGCGCAGCAGCGAGAGGGGATTGCGGGAACGGGACGGCTCGGAGTCTGGGCCGATCTCCAGCTCCTGGTTGGTGACTCCCTGGCGCAGGCTGGGGTCAGCCCCCTGCCCCTGGGAAAAGCGCTCCACCTCCTCAGCCGCCGGGGTGGGTTCCTTCAACCCGCACACCTCGCGGTACATCGCGTCGTATTCACGGGCTGAACGCTCCCAGCTGAAGTCCTGCTCCATGGCGCGGCGCTGCAGTTCGTGCCAACTGTCGGCATGGCGGAAGGCTTCCCAGGAGCGCACGATCGCTGTGTAGAAGTCCACTGGCTCGTAGCGGTCGAAGCAGAAACCCGTGCCGGTGTGGGCGCGGGGATCGTGGGGAGGCACCGTGTCCACCAGCCCGCCCACCTTGCGCACCACCGGGATCGAGCCGTAGCGCATCGCCAACAGCTGGCTGATGCCGCAGGGCTCGAAGCGGCTGGGCATCAGGAAGGCATCCGTGCCGCCGTAGATCAGGCGGGAGAGAGAGTCGTCATAGGTGAGGAACACCGAGAAGCGGCCGGGGTGGCGGGACGCCATCTGCCAGAGGCCCGATTCGTAGCCGCGATCGCCCGTGCCGAGCACCACGAACTGGCTGTCGGTGTAGGCCAGCACCCGATCGGCCACCTGCAGCAGCAGGTCGACCCCCTTCTGGTCCACCAGACGGCTCACCATGCCCATCAGGTAGGTGTCGGGATTGACCGTCAGTCCCATCCGCTCCTGGAGCAAGGCCTTGTTCGCCGCCCGGCCCTCCAGGTTGCGGGAGCTGAAGGTGGAGGCCAGGGCCGAGTCGGTGGACGGATCCCAGTCGCTTGTGTCGATGCCGTTGAGGATGCCGCGCAGCTTGCCGCTGATGTAGTTCAGCAGCCCCTCGAGCTTCTCGCCGTACTCGGAGGTGCGTATCTCCTGGGCATAAGTGGGCGACACCGCATTGACGCGGTCGGCATAGAGCAGGGCCGCCGCTATCGTGTGGTCTCCCTGCATGTACCAGGGACACCAGGTCATGCGGTCGAGCTTCCAGCGCCAGGGCCCCTGGTACCTGAGGTTGTGGATGGTGAAGACCGTGCTGATTTCCGGGTCCTGATGCATCCACACCGGAATCATGCCGGTATGCCAGTCGTGGCAGTGCAGCACCTGGGGCTTCCAGCCACCGTTCCAGGCAAATTCAGCGGTGGCGCTGGCAAAGAAGGTGAAACGCCAGTCTTCATCTTCACCTCCGTAGATCCGCTCAGGATCGAACACGGGATGACCCACCAGATAGATGGGCAGGCCATTGGTGGGATGTCGGGTCTCGAAGATGGAGAAGTCCGTGCCCATCGTGTGGCCGCGCCAGATCGGCTCCGGGCTGATCTGCAACCGGCTCCACAATTTTCCATAGCCCGGCATCATGATGCGCACGTCATGGCCCAGGTCCGCCAGGGCCGGCGGCAGGGATCCCACCACGTCGCCCATCCCCCCCACCTTGACCATCGGGGCGCATTCGGCCGCGGCGAAAAGAACCCGCATCCTTCCAAGGCATGGTGGGAGCCAGTGTACGGACCTCATCTGCCGGCAATCAGCCGGATTCGGTCCTCAGGGGAGCACGGTGACCGGTGTGCCGATCGACACGAAATCGAACACCTGCCGCACATGCTCCTCATACAGACGCACGCAGCCGTGGGAGAGGGCCTGGCCCACGGTCCAGCGATGGGGGGTGCCGTGGAAGCCGGCCACCACACAGCCCTTGACATCGAGCATGTGTTCGCCGTCCCAGCCGCGGCGTCCGAGGCAGTCCTGATGGAAGCCGATCCAGCGGCTGCCGAGGGGATTGGCTGGGCCGGCTGGGGTGTGCGTGCCCTTCTCTGGGTGCTCCCACACGGGATTTTCCGTTTTGTTCAGCACCTGAAACCGGCCCACCGGTGTTTCCCAGCCCGGCATGCCGACGGCCACAGGAAAACGACGCACCACCCGGCCGTTCTCCATGAGGCTGAGCAGGCGCCGCTGGCGATCGAGGATGACGGCCCGATCCAGCGGAGTGGCGGGTCCTGTGGCAGCGGCGGACGGCGCGGTAGCCGGCGGGGCTGAGGGGCTGGCCGTGGGCGCCACCGTGGGGCGGGCTCCGGGGGCGGTGGCGGCGGGTGAGGGGCCGCTGGGACCCTCCAGGACTGCCGGAGCCATCGGCAGCGGGGACGGTGCAGCTGGAATGGGGTCGCCGCCGATGCTCAACGGTTCCGGTCCGAGCAGGGCCGCCGCGCCTAGGGGTGGTGGTGCCACCTGCAACGCTGGCGTAGCAGCCTGCTCGGGGAGGGCTGAAGCAGGCGAGAGGGGCTGGGCCTGCCCTGGGCTGGTCAGCGACGGCAGCAGCCAGATCAGCAGGAGCGGTGCGAGATGCAGCCGGAAGCGGCATAAGCCAAGGGGCCGGCCGGGCAGAGAGAAGCTCTCCGCCAGCGGACGAAACCGGTGGCCAAGCTCGCCCTGCATGGGCCTGAGCGATGAAGGGAACACGGATCCCGGCAGGCGGCCAAAGTTCTGAACAAGGCGCACCTTACCCAGCCCAGCCAGAGGCTGACGAGCGTCATGGCAACCACCCACACTGGGAAAAATCGGGATCTCGCTTCTCCAGGAAGGCATCGCGACCCTCCTGGCCCTCGGCGGTCCGGTAAAAGAGATGGGTGGCCTGCCCCGCCAGCTCCTGGATGCCGGCCAGGCCGTCGGTTTCGGCGTTGAAGGCCGCCTTCAGGCAGCGGATCGCCGTGGGGCTGTGAGCCAGCACCTCCCGGGCCCAGGCCACCCCTTCGGCCTCCAGACGCTCCAAGGGAACCACCGCATTCACCAACCCCATGGACAGGGCTTCACGGGCGTCGTAGCGGCGGCAGAGAAACCAGATCTCCCGAGCCTTGCGCTGCCCCACCACCCGGGCGAGGTAACCGGCGCCGAAGCCCCCGTCAAAACTGCCCACCCGGGGCCCGGTCTGGCCGAAGACGGCGTTATCGGCCGCCAAGCTGAGGTCGCAGAGCAGGTGAAGCACCTGGCCACCGCCGATCGCGTAGCCGGCCACCAAGGCGATCACCACCTTCGGCAGGCTGCGGATCAGGCGCTGCAGGTCGAGCACGTTGAGTCGGGGCAGGCCCGTGTCGTCGAGGTAACCCCCGTCGCCCCGCACGCTCTGGTCGCCGCCGGCGCAGAAGGCCCACACCCCATCGGCGGCGGGGCCGTCGCCGGTGAACAGCACCACCCCGATGCCGGGGTCATCGCGGACCCGGGACAAGGCATCACAGAGTTCCTGCACCGTGCCGGGTCGGAAGGCGTTGCGCTTTTCAGGTCGGTTGATGCTGATCCGGGCGATGCCCTCCTCGCTGCGCAGGAAGCGGATGTCGCGGTATGTGCCTACGGCTTCCCACTGCACCGGGGCCGGTTGGCTGGTGGGGGGCGCTGCGCTCATCTGGAGGCGGAAGCGAGTGCCGCCATTGTGCGCAGCCGGCGGCGCAACTCGGCGTCGTGGCGACGATCCGTACGCACCACCAACAGGCTGAAGGGCTGGGCCAGGGCCCAGGCGAGATCCTCCGGCAGAGCTGCAGGGGAGGCGATCAGACGGGCCGGCACGCCATGGGCCTGGGCCAGGGCGAGGGGATCCACCGGCTGGGGCATCGCGAAAAGACGATCAAAATCAAGCAACTCGGCGGGCTCGACGCGGATCGGCAACTGCTCGAAGATGCCGCCGCCGCCGTTGTCGATCACCAGCACCGTGAGCCGCCCCTGCAGCTGGGGCCGCCATAGCCAGCCGTTGGCGTCGTGCAGGAGGGCCAGATCGCCGCTGATCAGCAGACAGGAGCCCAGGGCCTCCGCCAGGCCGCAGGCCTCCGAGAGGGTTCCATCAATTCCTGAGGCGCCGCGAAAGCCCACCATGGGCCGGGACGGTGCCGCGGGATCGGCGAAGGTCTCCCAGTCCCGCACCGGCGAACTGTTGGCCAGCATCACCGCCAGCCCAGGCGGCAGCAGGCGGCTGAGATGGCGGGCAAGGGCGGGTTCATTCCAGGCACCGGCCGAAGGCGGACCGTTGCTGAGCGCCTGATCCAGGAGAACCTGGAGCCTCGCCTCCGCATCTCGCCAGGTTTTCGCCAGACGGCAGGCGGCGGCGGATGGCACCGCCGGAGGGCCCTCGAGCTGGCCCCCCACCCAGGCCCACAAGCCCGCGGCCGTCTGGGCTCTCACCACCGCCAGGGGATCGAGGGGTCGCGAGTCCCCTTCACTCACGAGCACCTGCTCGGCATCCAGACCCGCCAGCCACCGCTCCAGCCGGCGGCTGGCGGGCAGGCTTCCGAGCCGCAACACCTGGGAGGGGGCGAGAACCGGATCCGGGGACTCCAGCAGGAGGTCGTAGCCGCCCACGCAGATGAGTTGCGCCTGTCCCCGCAGGCCGGAGAGGGGATCGGCGAGCACGGGCCAGCCGCTCCGCCGCTGCCAAAGGATCAGGGCATCCAGGTGGGCTTGCCAGGCCTGCGGGCGGCCCCGCCAAGGGCCGGCCACCACCACACCGGGACGGTCGGGATCGAGGGCGGGAATGGCCGCTGAGGGGCTCACAGCTGCCCTGGCCCCATGGACCAAGCCAGCCGGTTCGGCAACCGAGCTGGCCGTGTCGGCCACTGAGCTGGGCGGAGCTGGCGTGGTCGTAGGCGCGCCAATCGAAAGCGCAGGCTCACCCAGAAGGACAGGCCCCATCGCGAGGGAGTCGGCCAGGGAGGCCAGGGAAGCGGCACCGACATGCAGGGGTTCGTCGAAGGGCAGGTTGAGGTGCACGGGGCCAGCCGGAAGCGCTCCGTTCCCCCCGAGGCTCCTGAGATAGGCCTCGGCAGCCAGCGCCACCACATCGGCAGGCTCCATCCCCCCCATGCCGGTTCCGGATGCCTGGCCGAACCAACGGCAGCTGCCCCTGAGGAAGTCTTCCTGGTTCACGCTCTGGTTAGCCCCGCATCCCTTGAGCCGATCCGGCCGGTCGGCGCTGAGCAGCAACAAGGGAATGGCTCCATGGTCGGCCTCCACGCAGGCGGGCAACAGCTGGGCCACCGCCGATCCGGAGGTGGTGATCACGGCGGCGGGCACGCCTGTGGCCCGGGCGAGCCCAAGGGCGAAGAAGGCGGCCGAACGCTCATCGAGGGCGGTGTGCAGACGAAGTCGCCGATGCTGAAGCAGGCCCGCCGCTAACGCCAGCGGGGCCGAACGGCTGCCCGGACACAGCACTGCTTTCCCGAGGCCGGCCCGCTGGAGGGCTCCCAGGAGCAGCAGGGCGGCCCTGAGGTTCGCTTCGGCCCGATCGACAGGGGAGGATTCCGCGGCCACGGCGGCAGGGACGAGAGGATGGATGCATGGATCATCCTCACGAGCCCCCGCCGATGGACGACGGCAGTTCAAAGCCGACTGCGCAATCTCCGACAGGACCCGGATCGGTTGACCTGCCCCGGGGCGGGGTCCGGAACCAGGCCGAAGCGCTGGCCGCTGAGCCCACAAACGGCCTGCGAAGTCAGCTGCTCTCCCTGCTTCTCTGGCTGATGGTGGCGCTGCTGCTGCGCTGGCTGGTGGTGGAACCGCGCTGGATACCCTCTGGATCGATGCTTCCGACCCTCCAATTGCAGGACAGGATCCTGGTGGAGAAGGTCCGCCCCCATCTCGGTGGCAATTTCAAGCCCGGCACGGTGGTGGTGTTCCATCCCCCCGCCCAGCTGGTTGATGCGGGCTATAGCCCCAGCTCCGCGTTGATCAAGCGTGTGGTGGCAGGACCCGGTGACCGGGTCGAGATCCTGGCGGGGAGGCTGCTGCGCAACGGCGCTCGGGTGGAGCCCGACTGGAGTGCCGAGGCGATGGACTACGAATTCGGACCGGTCGTGGTTCCTCCGGGCCACCTGCTGGTCCTGGGGGACAACCGCAACGCCAGCCTCGACTCCCATGTCTGGGGGCCCCTGCCCCGCCAGGAGGTGATCGGCACGGCCTTCTGGCGCTACTGGCCCCTGCAGCGCTTTGGCCCGATACGGTCCCCATCTAGTGAGCCCCCTGGGTGAGTCTGATCAGCTGCGGTATGGTTCTCCGCAAACCCAGGGCCAGCGTTGCTCCGGGGCCTGGCCAGCCGAGCGGGAGTCCCATGTTCAATCCGGAGTTCCTGACCAGCGACAACGAGGCGATCAGCGGCAATTCCCTGATCCAGTACCTGCAGGAGCAATCCCCGGATGTGCTGCAACGGGTGGCCCGCTCCGCCAGTGGCGACATCCAGGACATCATTCGCCACAACGTGCAGGGACTGCTGGGGATGCTCCCCGGCGACCAATTCGACGTGAAGATCCAGACCAGCAGAGACAACCTTGCCGGTTTGCTGGCGTCGGCCATGATGACGGGTTATTTTTTGCGCCAGATGGAGCAGCGGATGGAGCTGGAGGGAGCTCTGTTGGGAACAGCCAACAGAGAGCTGAGCCATCTTGATGATCCCGGTGAACTCAGACTCTGATCATGAAGTTGCGTCGCAAGATCTGCCGATGCTGTGGCCAACCAAACTTTGAGCGTCAAGAGACGGAAGTCCAGGTTGATCCATTCTTTGCCAGACACGGGCTTCAGATCATTCATGAGCAACAGATCGATATTCCTCTGATTGACTGGGGACTACGACGAAAGATTGATCGTTTTCCGAAGGTCCTTTCTCGCCAGCTGCATCGCCGCCTTGATCGGCTAAGGGAAAAACACCTAATAACCTACTCCGCCATCAGGATTCCCTACGGGTTCTGCTCAAGCTGTCATTTCTTGGCACCTTGGCACGAGATCGGCGATGACCAATTGAGCGATTATTATGCTCACTATCTAACTGAAGAATACAAACACGCCAGGACCGAATTCCAGCCAGGCTTTGCTCAACTCGGTCAAGTCATGGGTTCCCAAGCCGAAGCGCTAAGTAGGCGAAAACAGCATCAAGATTATGTCCTTCCCTATTTACTCGAATTGCGCGCAGCCAGCAGCGATGGCGTGGTTCACCTTCTAGATCATGGCGGCGGAGAGGGCTTGATCATTCCCGATCTGAGCTGGGTCCAGGGCAGCGTTCATGATGTTGAGTCCGATCAACCAGCCAACCAAGAGCAGCTCGATGGATTTGATTTTGTCCAGTGCCTGCACGTGCTGGAGCACGTTGGGCATCCGCTGCGCACATACGCCAAGCTCGTGAAGCAGTGCCGCAGGGGCGGATTGATCTACATTGAGGTTCCGGTAGAATTTCCGGGAATCGAAGAGATCAAGGCTGGCAATTTACCGATTTGCCACGAGCACATCAACAAGTTTTGTCTCAATGCAATTGCAGCTTTGCAACAAACAGCCATTGTTGAAATCATTGGCACAGAAATTGGTGAAATTGATTTCCTCCACCTTAATGGGATGACACCAGTTATCCGAGGATTAGCAAGAAGGCTATAAAGGGGACCTCGAAAAATCATCAAGGCATTTGATACCGGCATGATCTCTTTAATGATTGGAAGAACAATTTTCATGCCAACAGTGGATCAGAGAGGCTTCTAGGACGAACAGCAAAGAGTCACAAAGCTCCAGGATAAAAAGCCAGTTCTCAACCGCCTGGCTGATTCAAACCCATGGGAATCATTCCGCCCACTTCTTGACCAGGGCTATGCTCAGGAGCGCAAGAGCAATGCAGGGCGAAAGTTGATTGACCGCTGATACTTTTCAAGATGCTCGTTCTCTAGCAGCTTTTGAACCTCAGCGTAGGCGTAGCCTTCTGCTTGCAGTTGACGAGCTTGAATTCCAGGTGAATGACCGACACTCCTTTGAGGAGTTTGTCGGGCTTGGCGTGAGGAACAGCATTCCAGATGCCACCACGGTTGCCTTCTTCAGAGAGCGACTGCGCAAGGCGGGAGTGATCGAGAAGCTCTTCGAGCTGTTTGAGGGATACCTCCACTCCCAGGGGCTCCAAGCCCATAGTAGTCAGATCATCGATGCGTCTCTTGTCCCGGTTCCGAACAACGCAATACCCGCGAAGAGAACAAAGAAATCAAAGCCGGGAGGCTACCTGAGGGCTGGGATGAAAACCCAGACCGCTTGCAGCGAAAGGATTTAGATGCTCGCTGGACCAAAAAGAACGGCATCAGTTACTACGGTTACAAGAACAGCATCTGCATCGATGTCGACCAGGGATTCGTCAGCCGATATGCTGTCAATGTTGCAAATATCCACGAAAGCAAAATGCTTCCACGCCTTCTTGATCCAGAAAAATAACATGACTATGTCTGGGCAGACTCAGCATATACCGGTGAAAGCTTTGAGGACCTTCTGAATCTCGGTGGATTCGAAAGCCTGATCCACGAAAAAAGCGCTCGCAGTGATCCGCTTAGCGACTCAGCCAAGGAATTAAATCATGTAAAGTCGTCAATTAGAGGTTGTGTGGAGCATGTCATTGGTTGCATGGCCATGTCCATGGGTGGAATGCTGACAAGAAAGATTGGAATAGAAAGGAATGAGGCTTGGTGGGGACTCAATAACCTGACCTTCTACTTCCTTCGTATTCTCCAGCATTCATGACATAAAACAATTGTTATATAAATTCACCGGAAGAGATCACATAGTTCAGTCAATTTCGCCAACGTTAAAGATAAAATTCTACTACTCTGCCGCCTCTTGGGAGGAGTTTTCATCCGCGTAACAACGAAGAAAATCGTCAATCATTCGAAGCGCACTAAAGATCAAAATAATTTATAATAATTTACAATGATGGTAGCTTGAAATGCTATCACCAAGACACTAGATCAAGCTTTTAAGGTCAAAGGGAAGGGAGCTGTTAACAGCATCCTGGACTGATTGAGGCTCATACTGCGCGTAGGTTGCCAATACATTGATGCCTTGATCAATACACTTTGTACAAAGCTCACTGGCAAAGCGCGCCTTTTGCATGTCGCGGAAGGGAGTATCGAGGAAGTTTGCAATTTGAGGTGCTGATGGAGATTCGACACAGCACACACCGAAATTACCATCCACATCCAGCACAACTTGTCCGTCACGCAAAGCACACTTTGAAGTGCGATAGTCACCGATAGCTCCCCTCACCAGCTTGGGAGAATATTCGATATAATCGAGTCCGTCGGGCACACCCTCAAGCCCCTCAAACATACGGTCGATGGGCATGTAATAAGCGTGGTAAACAGAAAATGCAAGCCCTAAGCGATCACATAAATGCTTGAAACTTGAGACCTCATGCTTATTATCGCGATGAACCAAATAACGAACTTGAATATTCTTGTAGGAAGGCGAATCACCTAGGATCGAGGAGATATCAACCAAGTTCTTCAAAACGGGCTCGATGCGACCACCCTTGTGGTTAATCGCATATGTCTTTTGGGTAAAGCCAGATACAGTTATAGTGAAATTGCAGAGATCTACAGATTTCAACAAAGACCAATCATAGTAATGATTCAAATTGGAAGAAATACCACATGGTATGGCGTGACGGTTCGCAATGGCAATCAATTCATTGAGGCGCGAATGAAGCGTTGGCTCGGTCCAATTATATAAGCCAAAACGGCAATTGCCCTTGGTCTCGTCCTTGGCTTTAACGCATATGCGCTCAAAAACATCAAGGTCCATCTCGCGAAGCTGTTGTCCAATACTGTTAGAAAATTCCGGCATTCCAACAGGACAGGCTGCACAGCGTAGGTTGCAACCGCTAACAATATCGATCCAGAATTCGAAAGCCGGTTTATTCGAAACTGGTGGAGCATCAATGTTAGGGTATATAAGTTTTTTTAGTTTCGCTTTAATTGAGTAAGGAATTGACTTGTTAAGTGTCGGTGAAATGGACATGGAAATTGACTAAGCTGCTTACACACCTTATCATCATAGACCAATCGAGTCAAATTGGCTGGAATGGCCGGAGCCTTGAGACGGGCTCTAAGGCTCTGACGAGGTGGAAAGCACTGTGTCAGAACCAGGAGTGTCACAGCCGACCTTTGTAGATTGAAATGCATGCTAGATATCAAGAAAAATGATTGAAACTAAAAATGACATTTGAAAAACTTGCGAGCTAAAATGAATGCTAATTCAATAGTAGCTACAAATTATTTCTCATGGCTGGTCTTATTAGTGGCATTTAAACAAATCATTGTGAGTAGACATTGTCTGATCAACAAACACGAAGCCTTCTCAAGTCTTGAACGACTTTAAGTTGAAAGTGATGAATGTACCGAAAAAATCGATTTATCTCACGTGAAAATCATCCCCATTTGCCCCCAGACGGAGCGCACCAAGCGATGTGTCATCAGCCTTGGAGTGGGTAAACCGGTTTTCAAACTTACCCTACAGCGACTAGGAGAAAGCCTAAAGCGTGTCGGTTTTGATGGCGATTATCTCTATTGGGATGAATCACTGCCAAGCGGTTGCCCCAATCAGTTTGATGCGCCGTTCGCATTTAAAAGCTATTGTTTTATCAAAGCAAAAGAACTTGGCTATGAGCAAGTGCTTTGGATTGATGCGCCTTGCGTAGCAATTCGGAATCTAGCACCAGTATTTCGCTCTATTGAACAGCATGGATATGTTTTCTTCAACAATAATTATGGACAAATGATGGGACAATGGTCGAGCGATGATGCCTTAGCAATGAATAACATCAGTCGGGAGGAAGCCCTTGCAATGCCAGAAATCCCTTGTTCAGTCCTGGGTCTAAACCTTCGATCAGACTTGGCTAGCAATTTTCTTGATGGTTGGCACCAAATCATGACGGATGGTATAACAGTTAAGGGCATTAAGGAAAAAATCAAAACTTGGGATGAATATCAGGAGATCTTTTGGAATCATAAATCCCGAATTTCACAAGATCCACGTGTATGTGGACATCGATGCGACCAAGTTGCTGCTGGTATTGTTGCGCACAGATTGGGAATGCAGCCTTATTCAGACTATCTTAAGGATATTCATTATCAGGAGAAGCCCGTTAAACGTAACACCATAATTCTTCACCATAGAGAGTTTGGCGAAAGCATAACTCCTCTCAGTGACATCTACTATCGAGTTTTTTTTAAGACTCCCTTCGTCGATAAACCTCGATCGTTTCTACGCAAACTGCGTAGGGTTGCTAGTGGCTTTAAGACTCATGCCTGATTGATTTTTTTGGAGGTCAATTTAAGAATCTGACTGCCACTTCTAGCTGATTGCTTGGTTATCATTCAGCATTGTTTCCCGATATCAACCCCAATTAACATTGGGATGTACTAGAAATTATCCTGCTGAACATTGTCTGCGGATCCGACCGAAACTATCTACGGCGTTGCGTCGCGATGTTTTAGTCGCTATGGGAGCATAATCCAGATGAGAATATGCATGGTTGTCTGATCTATGATAATGGCGATTCGCAAAAGCTCAGCTTGGCAAGGGCTATCTTCACAGCTTCCTGCCCGGCTTGAGATTGATGCAGGCATCGGCTAAGTCATTGACATGCTTCCTAGTCAGTGGCCATGGAACTGTAGCCGCATACTTTCTACTTTTGCTGTCCGTCTTGCTTCCGATGTTAGTGGAATGCTTTATCTTGATTGATGCTGACACTATTGTTGTCGACAGTGTTTTTTCCATTGTGGGCGTTGTCGCTGGAGGGCCGTGCTCTCGTTGCCGTTGGTGAGCATCGCTCGTCATGCCAAGACCACGGCTATGAATTTGGTGGCTATTATAATTCTGGTATCATGGTAGTCGATCACAAACAATGGCGTCGATTTGATTTAATGAACGTGAACGTCGGTTTGCAACTGAGAGTCCCGGGCGTTTGTGACACTGGGACCAAGTTGTTTTAATTCATGGCCTTGAAGCTGATTGGCTACCTCTACCTGACAGCTGGAATGCCTGTCGGCATTTATTCGGACTGTACAGAGATTATGATGCAATAAGCTATAAGTAAACTGCTATTGAAAAGAGGCTATGTCTAACCCAGTGATTATTCAGTCTCCAAGCCCTGGTCCGATAAAGGCCTGAAGCACTCAATGCTACTATTCATTGAAAGGGAGATGATTAGAAGCGAAAGCGAAGACTCCATGGGCTGAAACTCCACTCGATGATAACCCTCCACCACCATTCCTCTGGGCTATCAACAAGCTGGTATTCCGAGCAAAAAAGCTTTGTTCGTCAAAACTTCATTCCTGATAAACATGCATAAGCTAGCAAGATTCGCTTTTGGAGGGTACGATCTTTAGTCGCAGCAGCGCTCGATCAATCGCTGCGAGCAGTTGCCATGAGCCATCGGATGGAGCCCAATCTGTTGCTTCGAGAGAGTCGGCATAGGTCTCAATATCAACGCTAGTCAATAATTGAGGCGCTGAATAGTGAGCGGATATTAGGCTTTTAATTGTCATCTGCTTGGCCAAAGTGCGAAGCCATTCAAGATAAGTTGCCTTCGCGCGCACGAACACCAGCCTTTCCAGGACAGGGGCTAGGCGACATGGAGCAACCTGAGGGCCATGAGTGATCAATTGATCTGCATGCTCTTCCCAGGAGGGTGCCCATCGGAAAGGGAAAAGAGCGAAGTGATTGCGGGGATTAGCTTCATCAGCTGTCATGGCATCAATCACCAAATCAGGAAAAGAGGGAATACTGAGTGATTCTGGACGGAAAAAGTTGGCGAACAAGACAATCCTTTTCCAACCCTTCAAGCGCTGCTCGGGAGTATCGATTATTGCCTCGGATCCTTTTTCTCTGCCATGGAATAGCAGCGGCGTAGGATCAAGATCAAAAATCGGTGGAGGGGTAGCTGAAATGGCAACAAGAGCATCGGTGACGAGCAACGTACCGGTGCAAAGATCGACACAAGCAATTTCGTGAAAAGTCCCCAAACCAAGATTGATTGGTCCTAATGGTATCCAGACCAACTGGTCCTGATGGGGCAACCCGTCACGGAACAAGACCTTGGTACGGCCTGCGGGAAAGCCAAGCCAACGGGAGGGAAGCGGAACGGGAAAACTCCATTGCTGATCACTCACCCAGACCGTGGCTGCAGGGCAAGCCCTAGCCAATGAGGCCAACGGAACCTTGTGCTCCAGACCAGAGGAGGTAGCCAAGACGATCGAGAGCACCGGGCCATGTTGAGCTTCGAGAGCCCGTAGCCCGAGGAGCAGTTCTGCCGTTGGTGGGAGAGGCGCATACAGAAGAAGACCCTCCTCCACCTTCACCACCGTCATCCGGATCGGAACCGCCACATACCACACCCCGTGGAGCTGCTCGAAGCACCAGACCCGGTTGGGCACCAGCTCGCGCATCAGCGTGGGACGACGGCCATAGGGATAGAGAGGCAGCAGCGGCCACCAGGCCCACCGCTGGCTGCTGGTGTCTGCGGGGGAGGGCTGGAGGCTGCTCACGTCAGGCCAGAAATAGAAGGCTCGTGCTCATCACAACCATGCCGGCGATCACGCCGGCAATCATCTGATGGTGGGTGCCATAGCGCTGGGCGGCAGGCAGCAGTTCATCAAGGCAGATGTAGACCATCACTCCTCCCACACCGGCGAACACCACACCCATCACCAGGGGTGTGAGAACGGAACGCAGCAGAACGTAGCCGAGCAGGGCACCGAGCGGCTCGGCAAGACCGGAAGCGAAGGAGAGCCAGAAGGCCAGGGCACGGTTGCCGGTGGCGTAATGCACTGGGGCTGAGATGGCCAGACCTTCCGGAATGTTATGGATGGCGATCGCCATGGCGATGCTGAACCCAAACCTTGGGTTGCTCACAGCGGCCATGAACGTCGCCAGCCCCTCGGGGAAATTGTGAATCGCGATCGCCAAGGCAGAGAAGAGACCCATACGGAGCAGGGTGTTTCTCTCCTCGGTGCTGGCTGACTGGGATGGGTGAAGGCCCAGGAGGGGGGCATCACCGTGGCTCGGAAGCACCTGATCAACGGCGGCCATCAGGGCGATGCCGGCGAAGAAGGCGATCGTGGTCCACATGTAGCCGGCTCTGACACCGAGGACGGCGCTGAGGGCGGTGCGGGCCTTGGGAAAGATCTCCAGGAAGGACACCTGGATCATCACCCCGGCGGAGAAGCTCAGCGAGAGGGCGAGCAAGCGGGGATTGAAGCTGCGGTTGAGCAAACCCAGCAGACTGCCGATGCCGGTGGACAGTCCGGTGAACAGCGTCAGCAGCAGGGCGAAATGAACGTGCTGATCCAGGCCCGGCAAGGCGTGTCCTCCAGTGGGCGCTGAGGCGCACCTCACATGATCGCAGCCGGCGTAGCTCCGCTGCATGACAGCTGGCAGCCGCTCGTGCCAGGCAAGGGCAGAGCGGATGTGGAAGGATCGCAACTTCCGCTCAACCGATCGACGGAGCCGTCAGAGCCACGGGGGGGTTGCGGTGGTGGCGGCCAGGTCGAGCGGGAAGTTGTAGGGCTTGCGCTCGTGCATCACTTCCATGCCGAGGTTGGCACGGTTGATCACATCGGCCCAGGTGGGAATCACCTTGCTCTGGGCATCAAGGTTCGACTGGTTGAAG
>BJHE01000005.1:0-20194 GCA_014191755.1 Cyanobium sp. | reverse complement strand
CGGGCCAGGTCGGGCTCGCTCACACCAGCGGATAGGGCGAGCACATCGGCCATGGCCCTGCCCACCACCCGCGTGAGGTAGGCCGCGCTAAGCGCCTGCAGGGCACCGCCCACAAGCCAGGTGGCGCCATGGAACTTCACCGCGGCAGCAAGGGCCTGGGTGCTCCACTCCACAATCCCCTGGGCCAGGGCAGCCTTGCCGAGTTCAGTGGCGGCGGCCCTGAGTTGATCGGCACTCCACGGGCAATCCCAGAGCTGGGCCATCTCCCTCAACATCAGGCCATTGGCAGCGGCCAACACCAACAGATCAAGGCTGGGCAACGGGGTGACGAGCACCCCGCCCGCCACCACCCACTGCGTGCGTCGCTGAAGCTGCTGCCACTCCCGGCGCCGCAGGCGTTCCAGATCCGCCTGCCAGAGGCCGTGCAGCGCCTCGATCCGGCGCCGAGCCGTGCGAGAGCGCAGCAGCGGGGCCTCCCGGTCCAGCCAGTCGCTCAGAGGAGCCAGGGCTGCGGGCAGGCTTTCTGCCTCCCCATCCCAGAACAGCAGACGCTGGGGATCGGCCGCCGGCCATTGCCGCTGAAGATCAGCCCTGGCGCCCTCGCCGTCGCCTTCGGACTCCAGGGTGAGGAGGGGCCACACCGGCTGGCCATCCGGCACAGACTCGAGCCAGCGCAATTCCGAGGCCCGCAGGGGTGTGGCCAGCGAAAAGAGCAGGACATCTGCGGCAGCGGGTCCAGCGGGCCAGCTCCAGTCGGCTGGGCGGCTGCCGAGCGGCTCACCCACCTGGAGGCGCAGGAGATGGCGCCCGCGCACGGCGGCGGCCAGGCTTCCCAAACGATCCGAGTGAACCGGGGCAGGACGCTCAACCCCAACCAGTGCCAGCAGGAGTTCAGGGCTAAGGCGATCACGCTCCAGTTGGGCCAGCTGAGAGCGGCGGGCCTCTTCTCCGGCGCCATGGCCTTCAAGGGAAGTGAATCGGGGAATCAGGGCTTCACAGCGCTCGACCCAGTCCGCCAGGCTGCCAGCTCGCCACGGCGAGGGGGAGCGGCCACTGGGGGTGAGCATCCACCAACCACCGACCAGGGCACCAAGGCCCAGCACCACCCCCCCGCCCGGATGCAATGCATGGAGCACAGCATCGAGGGCCACTGCTCCGCCAGCCAGAAGCAGAGCGGGACGACTCCATAACGGCAGTCGACCGAGCGCGCCCGACAGCACCGATGAGAACGGAAACGGCACGGCTGTTGGGCTCGTGCCAGGGCTGGACGGGTGGTTGGCGGCAGCGAAGCGAGACAGGGGAAGAAACTCCCGAGAGGGAGCAACAGGGGACTCGGAAGGGTGCATCGGTTCCGTCAGGGCCTGGGCTCGGAGCTCAGGCAAAGCTTCTCTAGCTCAGATGGGCCCGTTCTGCTTCAAGGCTGTCAGGTGGGACACCAAACAACGCGAACGGCGCCCATAGGGTGGGTGGGTCCAGGAACCAATCCATGAACCCTGGCTCCCGCCGATCGGGCATCACCGCCGTGCCGCTGCTGACATCCCGTCAGCGCGCTGAACTGGACCACTGGCTCAATCAGCTCGAAGCAAGCTCCCACTGGCACGGGCAACTCCCGGTGATGCTGCTGGAGCGCTGCTGGCTGCGGCTGATCGCGGTGCGGGTTGAGGAGCTGGCCCGGCACCTGCCACCCGACAGCAGCTGGGATGCGCCGGAACTCGTGCGCTACCGCGAGTTCGTGGAGCAGGGTCACTCCCCGCTGACCGCCGAACAGCTCTGCTGGCTGGAATTCGGCACAGAAGCCTGTCGCCAAGCCCAGCTCCGCCTCTGGGGAGCCCAGGAACGGGGCAACCAGGGCTGGACCCTGGAGAGCTACCTCCAGCTGCTGCGCGACTACCGGTGTCGCTTCGAAACAGGGGAGTTGCGTCAGCTTCCGTTGATGGTGCTGGCGCGCAGGGATGAGGGCGGCAGGGGTGCCGTTCATGAGCTGGTCTGGCTGGGGCGCGGGGAGGGAGAAGCGATGCGCCACACTTGCCCCTGATTGCAGGCTGCGGCCATGGCAGAAGACACACCCCGCTCCATTCCTTACACCCGGCAAGAGGGGCAGGGCCGGAGCCCCCGCCAGGGCGACAACCGGGAACCCGGCGGCTTCCGGATCCGCCTGAGCGATAACGAGATGCAGGCTGCCCGGGCCCTGCAGGAGGCCCTCGGCCTCCGCTCCACGGTGGCCGTGCTCGGTTTTTCGCTCCGTACCCTGGCCCAGCAGCTTGAAGCGGGCCAGCTCGATGAGCTGGTGGCCCAGCAGCGCGCTCAGGTCAGCGAGCGCGGGCCCGCAGTCGCCGGACGCGGCGAACGGCGCGGGCCTCGCGATGAGAACCGCGGCGGGGACGGTGGTGGCGGCAACCGGGCGCCCCGGGCCAATCCCTTCGCCAGGCCCAGCAAGCCAGTGGTGAGTGCACCCCAAGCCGAAGCTTTGGTCGAAGTCGATGCTTCTACCGAGACTGCAGCCAGCCCTGAAAGCGGCCCTGAAGCGGTTCTCGACACCCCGGAGACCAGCAGCGCGGCAACCGCCGAAGCCCCCCCTGCAAGCGATGGTGCCTCCGCCCCTGCAGACCACGGTGACGCCACCGTCGACGCCACCGTTGACGCCGGCGCCTGAGCCGCACCCCAATGACGACACCGCGGCCTCGGGTGCTGTCGGGGGTTCAGCCCACCGGCGCGCTCCATCTGGGCAACTGGCTGGGAGCGATCCGCAACTGGGTTGAGCTCCAAGACAGCCACGACACCTTCTTCTGCGTGGTTGATCTGCACGCCATCACCGTGCCCCACGACCCCGCACGCCTGGCCGAGGACACCCTCACCACCGCAGCCCTATACCTGGCCTGCGGCATCGATCCGCAGCGCTCCACCGTTTTCGTGCAGAGCCAGGTGAGCGCCCACAGCGAACTCTGCTGGCTGCTCAACTGCGTGACGCCCCTCAACTGGCTGGAGCGGATGATCCAGTTCAAGGAGAAGGCGCTGAAGCAGGGGGCTGATGTGTCGACCGGGCTGCTCGATTACCCGGTGTTGATGGCCGCGGACATCCTTCTCTATGACGCCGATCTGGTGCCGGTGGGGGAAGACCAGAAACAGCACCTCGAACTGGCGCGCGACATCGCTCAGCAGCGCATCAACGCCCGCTTCGGGTCGAATGGAGCCGATGGGGAGCGCTTGCCGCTGCTCAAGGTGCCCGAGCCCCTGATCCTCCGCGAGGGCGCTCGGGTGATGAGCCTCACGGACGGCAGCAGCAAGATGAGCAAGAGCGATCCAAATGAAGGCTCCCGCATCACCCTGCTGGATCCACCCGACCTGATCACCAAAAAGATCAAGCGGGCAAAGACGGATCCCGTGATGGGTCTTGAGTTCGGCAACCCCGAACGCCCCGAGGCCGACAATCTCCTGAGCCTCTATGCCCTGCTCAGCGGAAGGAGCCGGGAAAGCGCCGCCTCCGAATGCGCCTCCATGGGATGGGGGGCCTTCAAGCCATTGCTCGCGGAGGCCACGGTGGAGGCACTTCGGCCCATGCAGCAGAGCTATGCCGATCTCCGCCACGACCCGGCCACGCTGCTGGCAGTGCTGGCGGAAGGCCGCGAAAGGGCCCGCATGGTGGCCGATGAAACCCTGCAGCGAGTACGGCAAGCCCTGGGTTTTTTGCAGCCGAGCGGTCCTGACGCCTGAATCATTGGCGTTGAATGGATCAGCCAAACTGATGTTTCAGGCCCCGTCTGGAAACACTGACAGACACGATCTGTTTTCGTTCCCGATCGCTGGACCTTCCTGCTGTCCACAGCGATCCGACCTTTTTGGAACGCAACACTTCTTCTTGAATGCACAGAACAGCCCTTTTGTCCAGATCGGCGCGAGGGGGGTGGGCGGCGCTGCAGGCCAGCCGTCAAGGTTGCACCCAACTCGGTTGTCGTTTGCCCTTGCTGTCCCGCCTGCCTGTCTCCGCCCTCTGCCGTTCCAAAACGCCGCTGAAGGGTCCACTCGGCTCCGTAGCGCTGCTGGTGGCCCTGGCTCTGGTGATCGGCGAGCTTCCAAGCTCCCAACGGGCGAGGAGCCTCCAACCGGCCAGCCTCCGCGGCGGCCCGACGGCGGACGCCGCTCTGCCCCTCATCAGCCTGCCCCCGACGGGCCGCATCCAGGCGGAGCAGCAGGCCTTTGGATCGGCCGGGCCAGGTATCTACCGGATCACACCGGAACGGCGGGCCCTGCTGAACACAATCCGGTTTGCCGAAGGAACCTGGACCAATGGACGTGGTGACGGCTATCGGATGCTCTACGGCGGAGGCCGGTTCAGCGACATGGCCCGCCATCCCGATTTCGTGGTCACGAACGGTTACAGCAGTGCCGCCGCCGGTGCATACCAGTTCCTGCCGGCCACCTGGAATGAGGCCGCCCATCGGCTGAGATTGCCCGATTTTCAACCCGCTAGCCAGGATCAGGCGGCCCTGTACCTGATGGAGAAGCGGGGAGCCCTGGCCCGATTTGATCGCCAGGGCTTCAGCCACGATGTGCTGGCCCTGCTTGCCCAGGAATGGGCTTCGCTCCCAACTCTCCAGGGCGCCAGTTTTTACGGGCAGCCGGTGAAGGGGATGGAGGAATTGCGGCGCTTCTACAGCAAAGATCTGGCCCGCCAGCGCATCAAGACGGTCTGAGCAAACTCGGTGCGGCTCAGGGTTCGCGGTAGACGACCCGGCCCCGCTCATCGTTGCCCACATCCAGCAGATGCTCCCCCAGAAGGCGGTCAATCTCGCCTCTCACCTGAGCACTGCCGGCTCCTGCGGGGAGTTCCAGTTCGATCAGGGCATCGTTGAGGCTGAATCCATCCCGGCCGCTGGCCCGGGCCAGCCGCAGCAACTGACGTTCCAAAGACGGCAGCCCTGGACCATCCAGCGCTGCCGGGGCCCCCTGGACCGCCTGACGGTTGGCCTCCTCCACCATGCCTGGAATCAGAAAGAGATCCACCATCTGCCCGATGCCCACCAGTCCCAGGCTCATCAGCCAGATTCCACCGCTGACGGGCTTGCGGCAATAGAAGCGATGGATGCCGTTGAGGCCGAACAGGCCCATCGCCCAGAACAGATAGGTGAGCCCCACGCTGCGACGCTCCTGCCGCAGCAAACCCAGGGCCGCTGAAGGGGAGGGGAGACGAGTGATCAAGGCGGCGCAGAAGCACGGCCTGGATTCTCTTGCTTAGGATCGCAGTTGTGTGTGTCGGATTCCCGTGCCTGCTGCCGCCTCCACCAGCAACAGCTCCGAGCTGGCGCCGGCCGGTAGTTGCACCACCGCTGGCTCGGGCCATCAGGCCAGCGATTCAACCCAGCAGGAAGGGGCGATTGCCGCGCCGCTTGTTCTGCCGAAAACCAGCGAAAGCCCCAAGCTGCTGCGCATCCGCCACTCGATGAGCCACGTGCTGGCCATGGCGGTCCAGAAGTTGTTCCCCAAGGCCCAGGTCACGATCGGTCCCTGGACCGAGGCCGGCTTCTACTACGACTTCGACAGTCCCGATCCCTTCAGCGAAGCCGACCTGAAGGCGATCAAGAAGGAGATGATCCGGATCATCAATAAACAGCTGCCGCTCGAGCGCCAGGAGGTGAGCCGCGCCGAGGCCGAGGCGAAGATCAAGGCCCAGAACGAGCCCTACAAGCTGGAGATACTGGCCGGCATTCACGAGCCCATCAGCCTCTACACCCTCGGTGAGGACTGGTGGGACCTCTGCGCCGGCCCCCACGTGGCCAACACCAGCGAGCTCAACGCCAAGGCCTTTGAGCTCGAAAGCGTGGCCGGCGCCTACTGGCGCGGCGATGAGACCAGGGCCCAGCTGCAGCGGATCTATGGCACCGCCTGGGAAACCCCGGAGCAGCTGGCGGAACACCAGCGCCGCAAACAGGAGGCCCTACGCCGCGACCACCGCCGCCTCGGCACCGACCTGCACCTGTTCTCGATTGAGGATGAGGCCGGCGCTGGCCTTGTGTTCTGGCATCCCCGCGGTGCCCGTATGCGCCTGCTGATTGAGAACCTGTGGCGGGAGCTCCACTTCGAGGCGGGCTACGAGCTGCTCTACACCCCCCACGTGGCCGATATCAGCCTCTGGAAAACCTCCGGTCATTTGGATTTCTACCACGAGTCGATGTTCGGCCCGATGCAGGTGGACGAGCGGCAGTACCAGCTCAAGCCGATGAACTGCCCCTTCCACGTGCTCACCTACGCCAGCACCCTCCGCAGCTACCGGGAGCTGCCGATCCGCTGGGCCGAGCTGGGCACTGTCTACCGGTACGAGCGGCCCGGCGTGATGCACGGGCTGATGCGGGTGCGCGGCTTCACCCAGGACGACGCCCACGTGTTCTGCCTGCCGGAGCAGATCACAGCTGAAATCCTGGCGATCCTCGATCTCACTGAGCAGATCCTCTCCAGCTTCGATTTCCGCAGCTACGAGATCAACCTTTCCACGCGTCCCGAGAAATCGATCGGCGAAGACGCGGTGTGGGACCTGGCCACCCAGGGCCTAATCGAGGCCCTCAATCGCAAGGGGTGGGCCTACAAGGTGGATGAGGGCGGCGGTGCCTTCTACGGCCCAAAGATCGACCTCAAGATCGAGGATGCCATCGGCCGGATGTGGCAGTGCTCCACGATCCAGCTCGATTTCAACCTGCCGGAACGCTTCGCCCTCGAGTACGTGGCCGCCGACGGCACGCGCCAGCGTCCGATCATGATTCACCGCGCCATCTTCGGCTCGCTGGAGCGGTTCTTCGGGATCATGACCGAGAACTACGCCGGCGATTTCCCCTTCTGGCTGGCCCCTGAGCAGATCCGCCTCCTGCCGGTCACCGATGAGGTTCTGCCCTGGGCCGAGGAGCTGCTGGCCCGGCTGCGGACCGCCGGGGTGCGGGCCAGTCTGGAGCGGAGCGGTGAGCGGCTCGGCAAGCTGATCCGCAATGGCGAAACGATGAAGATCCCCGTGTTGGCGGTGATCGGTGCCAAGGAGGCGGAAGCGCGAGGCGCCAGCCTGCGCAGCCGAGCGGATGGGGATCTGGGTCTGGTGGGGGCGGATGCACTGCTGTTGGCGGCGGCGGCGGCCAACAGCCAGCGGGCCGCCTCCCTGGAACTGGAGCCCGTGGAGGCGGGAGCTGCCTGATCGCTTCCTAAGTGGGACATCGAAAGTGGGACATCGAACCGGCACAGAACCGGGGCGATCTCTGTCCTGCGGCGAGGGGAAAGGCCAGACTGAGTTCCCTGCCTCAAGTGCCATGGCGACCCTGCTGGCCGGTGACATCGGTGGCACCAAGACCTTGCTGAGCCTGTATTCAGCCAGCGGATCCCACCCCGAGCTGCTGGTGCAGGAGCGCTACGCCTCGGCCGACTGGAACGACCTGGGGCCGATGGTGATCCACTTCCTCCAGGATGGTCCCGGGCAGGGACATCCCCGTCCGGAAGCTGCCTGCCTCGCCGTGGCGGGCCCGGTGCAGGGGGGGAGGGCGCAGCTCACCAATCTTCCCTGGCTCCTGGATGAGGCCGCCCTGGCTCAGGCCTGCGGGCTGGCCAGCGTGGAGCTGGTGAACGACTTCGCCGTGCTGATCTATGGCCTGCCCCACCTGCAGCCCCCCCAGCTGGCCCAGGTGCGGGCCGGTGAAGCCGTGGGCTCGGCACCCTTGTTGGTGCTGGGGGCCGGCACCGGCCTCGGGGTGGCCTTCGGCATCCCCACCGCCACGGGGCTGCAGGCGGTCGCCAGCGAGGCGGCCCATGGCGAGTTCGCACCCCGCAGCGCCGCCGAGTGGGAGCTGCGGGAGTGGCTTCGCCAGGATCTGGGGTTGGACCGCGTTTCGATCGAGCGGGTGGTGAGCGGCACGGGCCTGGGCCATGTGGCCCGTTGGCTGCTGGCCTGCCGATCCGGTGAAGCCTCCCATCCCCTGGACAGCGAGGCACGGCGCTGGGAAGCGGGCGACAGCGGCGCCGACCTGCCGGCGGCGGTAGCCGGGGCGGCAGCTGGAGGCGACCCCCTGGCCCGGGAAGCCCTCGATCTTTGGCTCGGCGCCTATGGAGCCGTGGCGGGCGACCTGGCCCTGGCCTGCCTCAGCCGCGGCGGCATCTGGCTGGCGGGTGGCACTGCCGCCAAGTTGCTCAATGGCCTGCGCTCTCGCACCTTCAGCCAAGCCTTCCTGGCCAAGGGCCGGCTCGCATCCACCCTCGGCGGCATTCCGATCCGGGCGATCACGGATCCGGCCGTCGGCAGCTTCAGCGCCGCCTGCCGGGCCCGGGCGCTGCTCGGTTAAGTGCATCCGCCGTCGCTTCCGGCGGCTGAGGGGCCACCGGCTGCGAGAGTGGTTGAAGTCAGATTGATGAAATGGTGCGTCCCCGGATCGGCCAGGGCGTCGGGGTGGATGTGCCGGCAACAACTGCCAACATCGGCCCGGGCTTTGACTGCCTCGGTGCCGCCTTGGACCTCAACAACCGTTTCGAGCTGCGGGTGATCGAAGGGGGAGGGGAACGCTTCGACCTAATCATTGAGGGGAGCGAAGGCAGCCATCTCAGGGGCGGCCCAGACAACCTCGTGTACCGCTCGGCGCAACGGGTATGGCGGGAAGCCGGTGAGGAGCCGGTGGCGCTGGAGGCCAGGGTGCAGCTGGCCGTGCCGCCGGCGCGGGGCCTGGGCAGCAGCGCCACGGCCATCGTGGCGGGGCTGATGGGCGCCAACGCCCTGGTGGGCGAACCCCTGAGCCAAGAAAAACTCCTGGAACTCGCCATCGACATTGAGGGCCACCCCGACAATGTGGTGCCCTCCCTGGTCGGCGGGCTCTGCATGACGGCCCGGGCGGCCTCCCACCGCTGGCGGGTGGTGCGTTGCGAATGGGACCCCTCGGTGAAGGCCGTGGTGGCGATCCCGGCGATCCGGCTGAGCACCAGCGAGGCACGGCGGGCGATGCCGCGCAGCATCCCGATCCCCGATGCGGTGCTCAACCTTGGCGCCCTCACCCTGCTGCTCCAAGGCCTTCGCAGCGGCAATGGTGACCTGATCGCCGACGGCCTGCATGACCGCATCCACGAGCCCTACCGCTGGGGACTGATCCAAGGAGGTCGGGCCGTGCGCGAGGCCGCCCTAGAGGCCGGGGCCTGGGGCTGCGTGATCAGCGGCGCCGGCCCGACCCTGCTGGCCCTGGCCGGGCCCTCGGTGGCCGAAGCCGTGAGCGATGCGATGGTGAAGGCCTGGGAGGCGGAGGGCGTGCCGAGCAGCGGGGCCGTGCTGGACATCCAGATGAACGGCAGCCGCTGGGAACCACTCCCCAGTCGCACCCAATAGGCATAGCCGATGAGTAGATTTACCCAGTCGTTGTATTTCGACATCGTCCTGGGGGGCCGTTGCCCCCGACCGATCCGGCTGCCATTCCCATGACGACCGCGTGAGGTCCCCGATCGGATCGGCCTCGCTCACGCTCCGCGCAGGCGCCACGGGCCAAGTGCCAGTCCAGCCCGACCCCTGCGGTCCCCGAACCCTTCCACCCCTCCTCCCCCTTCGATCCCGCCTGTGATGGACGCCACCCTGCCCCTTTCGGCCGCGTCCCTCCCGGTGGAGGGGAGCGCAACTTTTCCCTGGCTCAGCATGATCGTGCTGCTGCCGGCGGCGGCGGCCCTGATCATGCCCCTGCTCCCCGGCGACGGCGACGATCCCCGCCTGCCCCGCACGGTGGCCCTGGTGACCCTGCTGGCCGATTTCGGCCTGATGCTCTGGGTATTCGCCCGCCATTTCGATGGAGCCTCCAGCCAGCTGCAGCTCGTGGAGCGTTTCGCCTGGGTACCCACCATCGGGCTGGAATGGTCTTTGGCCACCGATGGTCTCTCGGCGCCGCTGGTGGTGCTCAGCGGTCTGGTGACCCTTTTGGCGGTTGCCGCCAGCTGGAACGTGGCGCGCAAGACCCGTTTGTATTTCGGCCTGCTGCTCCTGCAGGCCTCGGCCCAGGCCCTGGTGTTCCTCTCCCAGGATTTCCTGCTCTTCTTCCTGGCCTGGGAACTGGAGTTGGTGCCCGTCTACCTGCTGATCGCCATCTGGGGCGGTACCCAGCGCCAGTACGCCGCCACCAAATTCATCCTCTACACAGCCACCGCCTCGCTGTTGATCCTGATCAGCGGCCTGGCTCTAGCCCTCTCCGGCGACCACTTCACCCTCAACCTCAGCGAGCTGGCCGCCCGTTCCGCCGGCGGCAGCTTCGGGTTGCTCTGTTATCTGGGCTTCCTGGTGGGCTTCGGCGTGAAGCTGCCGATTTTCCCACTCCACACCTGGCTGCCCGATGCCCACGGTGAGGCAAACGCGCCGGTGTCCATGCTGCTGGCGGGGGTGTTGCTCAAGATGGGGGGTTATGCCCTGCTGCGCTTCAACGTGCAGATGCTGCCGGAGGCCCACCTAGTGCTCGCGCCGGCCTTGATCGTGCTGGGCATCGTGAACATCATCTATGGCGCCCTCAATGCCTTCGCCCAAGACAACGTGAAACGGCGAATCGCCTGCAGCTCGGTGAGCCACATGGGCTTCGTGCTGCTGGGCATCGGGGCCGTCGACGCGCTCGGAATCAGCGGCGCCATGCTCCAGATGGTGAGTCATGGCCTAATCGCCGCCGCTATGTTTTTCGTGACCGGCGTGTTCTACGAACGCACCAAGACCCTCTCCATCCCGAACATGGGGGGCCTGGCCAAGGTGTTGCCCATCACCTTCGCCTTCTTCCTGGCCAGCTCCCTGGCCTCGCTGGCCCTGCCGGGCATGAGCGGCTTCGTGAGCGAGATCACAGTGTTCCTCGGCATCACCTCCAACGCCAGCTTCACCACCGGCTTCCGGGTGATCACGATCGTGCTGGCGGCCATCGGCCTAGTCCTCACCCCGGTCTATCTGCTGTCGCTCTGCCGACGCGTGTTCTTCGGACCCCGCATCCCGGCCCTGGCGAAAGTGGGGGACATGAACCCCCGTGAGGCGGTAATCGGCCTGAGCCTGCTGGTGCCAACTCTGGTGATCGGCTTCTGGCCGCGCCTGGCCATCAACCTCTACGAGGCCAGCACCACCGCCCTGGCCACGAGCCTGGCCAGCCAGGCCCAGGTTGCCCTCAGCCGGATGCCCGCCCTCGGCTGATTCACACCGGGGCCGCTGCTGCGCTGGAATGAATTCCAGCGATCAACGGCCTGTCGATGACCCAACCCCCCACCGCCGTGAGCCCGGACTTGCTCTCATCAGCCATCCCCGCCCTGCTGGCCGGAGAGGGCCTGCCTGAATTCGCGGCAATGACGCCCGATCAGGTGAAGAAGCACATTCCGGCGCTGCTGGAAGACCTCCACACCAGCCTTGGGGCCATCGAAGGACAGCTGGAGGAGGCACTGGCGGCGGATCAGCCGCTCGCCTGGAACACCGTGATGGACCCGCTCCACCGGCTGGGCGAGCGGCTCCGCTGGAGTTGGGGGGTGGTGAGTCACCTCAATGGCGTCTGCAACACCACCGAACTGCGCGAAGCCCACGCCAGCCAGCAGGCGGCCGTGGTGGCCTTCGGTAACCGGGCCGGCCAGAGCACGGTGATACACCGTTCTCTGAAACGGCTGGATCAGCAGGGCGGCCTCGATGTCACCCAACAGCGCATCCTGGCCGCCGAGCTGCGAGATATGGAACTGCGAGGCGTGGGCCTCGAAGGTGAACAGCGCCAGGCCTTCAATGCCGCCAGCCAGGAGTTGGCCGAACTCTCCACCCGCTTCGGCAACCAGGTGCTCGATGCCACCAACGCCTGGACCCTGAGGCTGAACGACCCGGCCGAGCTGGAGGGTCTGCCCGAGAGCCTGCGGGGCCTGCTGGCCGAAGCGGCTCGCCAGAAGGGAGAGGTGGAGGCCAGCGCCGAGGCTGGGCCCTGGCTGCTCGGCCTCGACTTCCCCCGCTACGGCCCCTTCCTGCAGTACAGCCGGCGCCGCGACCTGCGGGAGCGTCTCTACCGGGCCCACGTGAGCAGGGCCTCCGGTGTCGGCGAAGACGGCAGCGATAACGGTCCGCTGATCGAACGGATCCTTACCCTGCGCCAAGAGCAGGCCAGACGCCTGGGCTACGCCAACTGGGCCGAGGTGAGCCTGGCCTCGAAGATGGCCGGCTCCGAGGCCGAGGTGGAACGGTTACTCGAAGACCTGCGCCAAGCCGCCTACCCTGCCGCCCAGCGCGAACTCGACGAGCTGCGGGCCTGTGCGCAGCGCTCGGGAGCCCCGGAAGCCGCGGATCTCAAGCCTTGGGATGTGAGCTTCTGGGCCGAACGGTTGCGCCAGGAGCGCTTTGAGCTCGACAGCGAGGCGCTGCGGCCCTGGTTCCCTTTGCCGCAGGTGCTGGAAGGACTGTTCGGCCTGTGCGACCGCCTCTTCGGCATCACGATCGTGGCCGCCGACGGTGAAGCGCCGCTCTGGCACCCCGACGTGCGCTTCTTCCGCGTCAACGATGCCGCCGATGGCCAGCCCCTGGCCGCTTTCTATCTCGACCCCTACAGCCGCCCCGGCAGTAAGCGCGGCGGAGCCTGGATGGATGAATGCCTAGTGCGGCAGCGGCGCGCCGATGGCAGCCCGGTGCTGCCGGTGGCCTACCTGGTCTGCAACCAGAGTCCACCGGTGGGCGAAACCCCAAGCCTGATGACCTTCGCGGAAGTGGAAACCCTCTTCCATGAATTCGGCCACGGCTTGCATCACATGCTCACCACCGTGGAGCGGCCCCAGGCGGCAGGAATCAACAACGTGGAGTGGGATGCGGTGGAACTGCCGAGCCAGTTCATGGAGAACTGGTGCTACGACCGCGCCACCCTGCTCGGCATGGCCCGCCACTGGCAGAGCGGTGAGCCGCTGCCGGAGGCGGAATTCGAGAAGCTCCTGGCCGCCCGCACCTTCCTGGGGGGCGCTGCCACCCTGCGCCAGGTGCACTTCGCCCTCACCGACCTGAAGCTCCACAGTGAGTGGGCCCCGGAATCTGGCGTTTCTCCGGAGGGTCTGCGCCGCCGCATCGCCGCCACCACCACGGTGCTGGAACCCCTGCCCGAGGACGCCATGCTCTGCAGCTTCAGCCACATCTTCGCCGGGGGCTATGCGGCGGGGTACTACTCCTACAAATGGGCCGAAGTGCTCAGCGCCGATGCCTTCAGCGCCTTCGAGGAGGTGGACCTGGGCAACGAGGAGGCGATCCGCGCCACCGGCCGCCGCTTCCGCGACACCGTGCTCAGCCAGGGCGGCAGCCGCCACCCCGCCGAGGTGTTCGAGGCCTTCCGGGGCCGCCCCCCCTCGGCCGAGGCCCTGATTCGCCATTCCGGACTGGCGCCGGCCTGATCCGGCTGGAGCGCCATCGCGATGCTGCAGAACGGCGAGGGCCTGAATGGGGTGGAATGGGGCAACGCCTGGGACCTGCGGGACCCGAGCCAGCCTCACACCAATTGGTTCGTGGGAGATCACCCGGCCATCCCGCGAGACTGCCTGCGCTTCCTGCAGCACGGCGATCCCCTCACAGGCTCGGGAGCCAACGGTGCGATCCCATCGCCTGCCGAGCCGGTGAGCCACCTCTGCCTGAAATGGTTCCAGCACCATCCAGACGATGACCCCGCCTGGGGCGCTGCCAAACCGAGCAGCACCGGCCGAACCCTTTCCCTACTGGTCGCTCCCGGAGCATTCGCGCTGACGTTCCGCCGCGGCGAGCGCCAGCTGGACCTGGTGCTGGAGCAGGCCGGCGACTTCGTGCTGTGGGCCGAGGGACTGGAGCACAGCTGGCGGGTGCTGGCCCCCTCCATCGTGCTCACGGTGCGTTGGAGCCCCCTACCGCTCCGTGCTGGGGTCTGAAGGTGTCGCCGAGGTTCTGTCGTGGCCGGGGAATGCTTCCTCCAGCCCAGCGATGGGCCGCCCCCGTCCGGGGCTGCACCGTTCACCGAGCAACCCCCATGTCCCAAGCGCACCATCCCCTGGTCGAGGCGGCCCTGCTGCTGGATCGCTCGATCCGCATCTTCCTCACCAGCGACGAAGGCCTCCATGCCGAAACCTGGATCCTGGCCGTGGCGCGCCTGGCCGGAACCGAGCTGCAGCGATCAATCCATTCTAAGGCGACTCAGGCTGACGAAGGGGTTGGCGCCCGGCGGTTCTGGAGCCCGCGGCCTCGGCCCGCGCAAGCCAGCGGCGATGAGCATGGGCAACGCCTGGTGGCCGTGCTGCTGGCCACCCTGGCCCAACTCGGGGAGCCCCTGGCGGAGGAGGCGATCATCTGCCCGAGCGAAGGCAGTGCCGGCGCTCTGCTGAGCCTGGAGCAGACCCGCGAGCGGCTCGGAACCCTGGTGGCCGCCTGCGCTCGAAGCCATGGGCTGGGGTCGGTGGAGATGGCTGAGGCCCTCACCATTGCCACCGCCCTGGCCTTGCACCAGTGCCGCGATCTGGTGCCGCTGACGCGAGGGGCTGGACTCGCGGTGACGGGATTTGTGGAGGGCGCCAAGACAGCCCTGGCGATGGCGGCGGCGGCCTGAGCGAGGAAACGCGCGAAGAGCCGCAGCTCTGCCTGGGCCAGCCTGGTTCGGGAACGACCCCCGGCGATCAGGGCCGCAGCAGTTCGGCCACCACCGGATCGAGGGAGCCCGGCTCGGCCATCAGCAGGTTGTGCCAGAACACCGGCAACGGCTTGCAGGGGCCCACCGGCAGCACCGCCTCCCAGCCGGGAAACACGGTGAGATCGGTGGGGCAGTAGAAGCTGCAGCAGTCGATGTGCCTCAGGGGTTCGATATCACGGTCCAGACGACGCAACAGGTCGCTGCCGGGTTTCATGTCGGCGATGCCGGCCAGGGCCAATCGGGGCCACGGCACAGCGGCCAGAGTGCCTCGCTGCGGACTGGCCACGCTCAAGAAGCGGCGGGTGCGGCGATAGCCGCACCCCAGCTGGATCCAGGTGCGGCCGATCACGCCCCCCATCGAGAAGCCCATCACATCCACGGGCTGCTCCGCTCCGAAGGCCGCCTCGATGTGACTGCCGAGCATGGCGGCCAGATCCTCCAGGGGCACCGAGCCCAGGGCGTGGGGCAGGTGGGGCACCAGCAGGGGTGAGCGGCGTCCCGCCAGCCGGCGGCGGAGGGTGTCGAACACGCGCGGCGTGTCGAACAGACCGTGTACCAGCACCAGGGGGGTGGAGGGAGCCGGCTCGGGGGTGGGGCCCATCGGGGGATTCAGAGCGGCAGCGAACGGTGGGTGAAGGCCCGGGCGCCGGCGGCGTAATCGGCGGCGATGTGGCCCTGGCCCCGCAGGCGGTAGCGGTAGGTGAGCAGGCCCTCCAGCCCCACCGGCCCGCGGGGCGGCAAGGTCTGGGTGCTGATCCCCACCTCGGCACCGAAGCCGTAGCGGAAGCCATCGGCGAAGCGGGTGGAACAGTTCAGAAACACGCCGGCGCTGTCGACGCCCGCCAAGAAGCGGTCCGCAACCAGCGGATCGGTGGTGCAGATGGCGTCGGTGTGGCGGGAGCCGTAGCGGCGGATGTGCTCCAGGGCCTGCTCCAGATCGTCCACCACTCGAACGCTGAGGATGAGGTCGGAATACTCGGTCGCCCAGTCGTCGTGGTTGGCGGCGTGGGGCACCCCGAGGGCGCAGGCTGCCGGATCGCCGCGCAGTTCAACGCCGGCGGCGGCGAAGGCGGGCACGGCCCGCTCCAGGAAGGCGGGGGCCACGGAGCGATGCACCAGCAGGGTTTCGATCGCGTTGCAGGCCGCCGGGTACTGGGTCTTGCTATCGAGGGCCAGCCGCAGGGCCTGCTCCAGGTCGGCGGCAGCATCCACGTAGAGATGACAGATGCCATCGGCATGGCCCAGCACCGGAATGCGGGTGTGGTCCTGGATGAAGCGCACCATCTGGTTGGAGCCGCGGGGAATGATCAGATCCACCAGGCCATCGAGCTTGAGCATCGCCAGGCTCTCGGCCCGGGAGGTGAGCAGCTCCAGAGCCTGCGGATTCACGGAACTGGCGGCCAGGCCGCGCTGAAGGGCGGCATGGATGGCCGCGCAGCTGCGGCTGGCCTCGCGGCCCCCCTTGAGCAGGGCGCCGTTGCCGGAGCGAATGGCGAGCGAAGCAATCTGCATCAGTGCATCGGGCCTGGCCTCGAAGATCACCCCCACCACCCCGAGCGGCACGCTGAGGCGCTCCAGCACCAGCCCATC
This sequence comes from Cyanobium sp., assembly GCA_014191755.1. Lineage (GTDB taxonomy): Bacteria > Cyanobacteriota > Cyanobacteriia > PCC-6307 > Cyanobiaceae > Cyanobium. Next base: position 4,004 of record BJHE01000005.1, on the reverse strand, counting down.
ATCGAGTTCGGTATGGAGTTGGCGGCGTCCGAGCGGGTCTTCGAGGGCGGCTACCTGGCGCACTCCCTCGATGGCGCCATCAAGCTTGGCGGCATCGAGCTTGAGGCGGGCCACCAGGGGTGCGGCCAGGCCATCGGTGGCGGCGGCCTCCAGATCGGCACGGTTCGCCGCCAGGATGGCCTCCCGGTCGGCCTCGAGGGCATCGGCCATGGCCAGCAGGGCGCCGCGGCGCTCGGCGTCACTGGTCTGGGCCAGCCCGGTGGCGGCTCGCCGCACCGCCGTCGCCCGGGCCAGCAGCTCAGGCGAGGGCTCGGGAACGGCAGCCTCGGGAGGCGGAGACGGGGGGAAAACAGCCATCCCCCCATCATCCAACCCGCCCGGCCGGAGTGAGAGCCGTGGGGACCGAAGCCAACAATGAACCTGGGCAAAGGGCCTGAGATGGCACGCCGCCAGACCCGGCGGCACAGAAAGTCAGCCGCCCAAACGCTCCAGCGCCAACCGGGCCGCCCCGAGCCGGCCGGCGCCGTTGCCGAGGGCGCAGCGCCGAATCACCAGACCCTCGCGACTCTCCGGTAGCACCCGCTCCTCCACCTCCCGCCACACCGCCGGTAAGAAGTGGTCGATCGCGGCGCTCAACCCTCCCCCCAGCAGCACCAGGCGGGGGCTTAGCACATAAAGCAGTGAACTGAGGCCCTGGCCGAGCCTCTGGCCGTACTGCTCCCACACCGCCCGGGCCTGGGGATCACCGGCGGCGGCAAGGCGGTCCAGCTCGGCGGGATCGAGGGGGCTGAGCTGGGCCAGGGCCCCGATGCTGCAGTACTGCTCCAGTGAACCGCGGTTGCCGCTGTGGCAGGGCGGACCCTCAGGGTCCACTCCGATCAGACCCAGTTCAGCTCCAGCGCCAGCCGGACCGGTGAACAGCGCCCCATTGATCAGCACACCGCCGCCCACGCCGGTGCCGAGGGTGAGCAGGATCGTGTCGGGACAATCCACAGCGGCGCCCCGCCAGGCCTCACCGAGCAGGGCGCAGTTGGCATCGTTGGCGAGCACCACGGGGCGCTCCAGCTGGGGTTCGAGCCAGTCGGCCAGGGGGATGCGGCGCCAGAGCGGCAGGTTGATCGCCAGCCGTGCGATGCGCCCGTCGCGATCGGTCGGGCCCGGCAGGCCGATCCCCACCCGGTCGGCCCGGCGCTCCGGATCAAGGGCCGCCACCGCCTCCACCACCGCCAGACACACGGCCCCCGGCACCTGGGGCTGGGGCGTGGGCACGTCGAGATCGGCCAGCAGATTTCCCTGCCGGTCGAAACGGCCGAGCTTGATGGCGGTGCCGCCGATGTCGATGCCGATCAGCTCCGCACCAATGCGCTCTGCCGAGGAAAGGAAAACGGTGGACAAGAAACCGAAGGCGAACGCTGGCCGGGCACTAGTGCCGCGACTCGAAAGCCTGAAGCTAAAGCCCGCTGCCAGGAAGCCGACATGGACCGAGCAAACGCCAAGACAGCATCGACAAACAGGTCCGGGCCAGCCAATCATGCCGACCCAATCAACCACGCAGCCTGATTCAGCCCAATCCTGTGGCCTTCCTGCCCTATGGCCGAGCTAGCCGTTGGGCTGCCAGTCCCCCAGTTCCAATCAGCTCCAATCAGCGCAGCAACGCCGCAACGACCAGGTTCAAAGATCTCCTTAATGCCCGGAAACTTGATACCTGGAAACAATGCCTGCTCAATAAAAATCGCTTCTTTATCTTGAATGTTGGTCCAGCTGCACCACCGAACCCTTGTCCGTTCATCGCCCCAGTTCCCTGCAGAAGGCCTGCCTGTTGTTCTCGCTGGCTGTGGCCCAGGTGCTGCTCCTGCTCCTGCAGCCCATGCCCGCCCAGGCGGCGGAGCCGTGCCCGGCCTCCATGGCGCCCATCCCCGGCGGCACCTACCGCATCGGCGCCGCTGCCCAGCTACCGGAGGAACAGCCGGGTCGCCGCCTGCGGATCAGCCCCTTCTGCCTCGACCGCACCGAGGTCAGCAATGACCGTTTCGCGGCCTTCGTGGCGGCCACCGGCTATGTCACGGTGGCGGAACGCCCCCTAACGGTCGAACAGTTCCCCGAGCTGAAGGCCAGCGAGCGGGCCCCAGGTTCGCTGGTGTTCCAGCCCGTGAGCGGCAGCGGGCCAATCGAGGAGCTCAGCTGGTGGCACTGGGTTCCGGGGGCCAACTGGCGCCATCCCGAGGGCCCCGGCAGCGATATGGCCGGACGGGGCCAGCACCCGGTGGTGCAGGTGGCCTATGAGGATGCCGAGGCCTTCGCTCGCTGGGCTGGTGGGTTCCTGCCGAGCGAAGCCCAGTGGGAATTCGCGGCCCGCGGTGGTCTGAAGGATCGCGTCTTCGCCTGGGGCAACACCTGGAACCCCCACAACGCCAACACCTGGCAAGGCACGTTTCCACGCAGCAACTCCGCCGAGGATGGCTATGGCGGAACGGCGCCCGTTGGCTCGTTCCCAGCCAATGAATACGGCTTGTTCGACATGACCGGCAACGTCTGGGAATGGACCCAGGATTGGTACTCCGTGGGCCATGAGCCCCTCGCCGCTGGCAGCGATCCGATGGTCAACAGCGCAGCAGCCACGGGCGATCCTCGGGATCCGGGCGTGGCCAAGCATGTGATCAAGGGGGGCTCGTTCCTCTGCTCGGCCAACTACTGCAGCCGCTACCGGCCGGCGGCCCGGGAGGCCCAGAGCCCCGACACCGGCACCTCCCACATCGGCTTCCGCCTGGCGGCCCCCATCGCAGCTCCAGCCGCTGCCCTCACCACCGCACTCCCCGTCCGTGGCTGATTCCCCCTCGAACCCCCTGCTCGCCTTGGTCCGCATCATTCGCAGCTGGTTCGGGGCGTGCGGCGCCTCCGGCCTACTGCGACGACTCGGGGCCCTGGCGCTGCTGGCGCTGCTGGTGGGCTGGCAAGCGGGCTGGGCGCCCGTGTTGGCCCAGACGATCACCGGCACCCTCGGTGCCCCAGATGCCACCACCACGCTCAGCGGCAACCAGTTGCCGGCCCCAGCGCCCCCCTTCGGCGGTGTGATCAAGGACGCCGCCCTGCAATCGCGGCCCTGGTGGGCGCCGCGGATTACACCGCCGCCGAGCGCCCCCAACGTGCTGCTGATCATCACCGACGACGCCGGTTTTGGCGTGCCCAGCACCTTTGGAGGCGTGATCCCCACGCCTGCGATGGAGAGGGTCGCCAGGAATGGACTGCGTTACAACCGCATGTTCTCCACGGCGCTCTGCTCCCCCACCCGGGCCGCCCTGATCACCGGCCGCAACCACCACTCGGCGGGGTTTGGGGTGATCTCGGAGCAGTCCACCGGCTTCCCCGGCTACAACAGCATCATCGAGCGCGACAAGGCCACGATCGGCCGCCTGCTCAAGGACAACGGCTACAGCACCGCCTGGTTCGGCAAGGATCACAACGTGCCCGCGTTCCAGGCCAGCCAGAGCGGGCCCTTTGATCAATGGCCCAGCGGCATGGGCTTCGAATACTTCTATGGCTTTGTGGGCGGTGATGCCAACCAGTGGCAACCAAACCTGTTCCGCAACACCACCCAGATCTATCCCTTTGAGGGCAAAGCTCCGGGCAGCTGGAACCTGGTGACGGCGATGGCCGATGACGCCATCGACTACATGACGCGGATGCATCAGACCAATCCCACCAAGCCGCTGTTCATCAAGTACGCCCCCGGTGCCACCCATGCCCCCCACCACCCCACCAAGGAGTGGGTGGACAAGATCCATGACATGCACCTGTTTGATGATGGCTACGAGAAACTGAGGGAGCGTATTTTCGCAAACCAGAAGAAACTCGGCGTGATTGCCAAAGACGCCAAGCTCGAACCCTGGCCCGTCGATCTGATCACCCCCTGGGAGCAGTTGAGCCCGGAGGCCAAGAAACTGTTCATCAGCCAGGTGGAGGTGTTTGCCGCCTACGCCGCTTATAGCGATTATGAAATCGGCCGG
>BJHE01000004.1:51014-114146 GCA_014191755.1 Cyanobium sp. | reverse complement strand
TCACCATACCTTCCACCCCCACTTAGAAAAGTAAAGCCAAACACTGTGAAAATTCACCAATGTCAACTTCCAACTGCGGTGGTTGCCTCGTCCCCAATGATGGATGATTGACGCTACGGGCAAGTGCAAGGCACGGCCATAGGCCCCAAGCGAACGGGTGATGTCAGCATCTTCAAGATAGAGAAAGAAACGATCGTCAAATCCCCCGGCGGCCAGAAAATCCTTTGTGCGCATCAACATACAGCAGCCACTGAGGTAGGGAACCTCAGAAATTGAGTTGTAATCACGATTGGCCATCATATACCATTGGTCATAACGTTTCAGCCAGTCTGGCTTCAATTGTTCCGGGATGAAACGCCGACTGAACAACCCCAACACAGTGGGATTTTGCTTGCAGAGCAATTGCACCACACCCTGAGGATCGACCAACTGAGGAACGGCCACCGAGACATCTGGGTGCTGCAATAACCAATCGAGAAGCTTCTCAAAGGTGCCTTGTTGCCAGGCAAGATCGGTATTGAGCGCCCCAATCAGCTCCGGAAGCGGCCCTTCACGAGGCAACGAAGCAGCAACCTGATTGATCGCTCTTCCATAACCGGGATTATTCCGATTCACCAAAAAACAGTCGGCACCAAATCTCAACGCCTCAACTGGCTCGCCGGAGCGATGATCATTAGAAACCACAGCATAGCCAATTCGAGGAGAGAGTTGGGCCAGACAATTGGAGAGCCGGGTGACTTCCTCCTCGCTCGGGTGATACGCCACAATCACGAGCAAGACCTGCCGTTGCATCAGCCTCTCGCGGATCAAGAGGGTGAGGAGGCAACCGTCTCAGCCGTGGTGCTACCCATCCGTTCTCCTCCGTAGCCGGCACGCTGACGCACCGCCTCGCACCAGTCGATGTTGGCCAAATACCAATCCACCGTGGCCCGCAGACCTTCCTCGAAGTTATGGCGTGGCTGCCAACCGAGCTCCTCGCTGATCCGGGCCGGGTCGATGGCATAGCGACGGTCATGGCCAGGGCGGTCCCTGACCGGGATGATCAAGTCGCTGTGGGGAGCACCGCCGGGGCGGCGTTCATCGAGTAGAGCACAGATCGCCTCCACCACCTGTTTGTTGGTGCGCTCGCCATGGCCGCCCACGCAGTAGCTGCGGCCGAGCTGCCCCTGGGTGGCCGCAAGCAGCAAAGCATCCACGTGATCCTCCACATACAGCCAGTCGCGCACGTTGGCGCCATCGCCGTATAGCGGAATCGGCTCGCCGGCGGCCGCCTTGAGGATCACCACCGGGATCAGCTTCTCCGGGAACTGCCAGGGGCCGTAGTTATTGGAACAATTGGTGAGCACCACTGGCAGGCCATAGGTGTGGTGCCAGGCGCTCACTAGGTGATCGCTCGCCGCCTTGCTGGCCGAATAGGGGCTGCGGGGGTCGTAGGGGGTGCTCTCCGAAAAGCGGCCCGTGGCCCCAAGGGAGCCGAACACCTCATCGGTGCTGATGTGATGAAGCCGGAAGCCGGCCTGCCGTTCGGCCGGCAAGCCCTCCCAGTGACTTCGCACCGCCTGTAGCAGGTGGAAGGTGCCGGTCACATTGCTCTCGATGAAGGCGCCGGGCCCATCGATCGAGCGGTCCACATGGCTCTCTGCCGCAAGGTGCAGCACCAGATCTGGATCGGCCGTCTTGATCGCCGCCGCCGTGGCCTCCCCATCCGCCAGATCCACTTGTAGCAGGTGGTGCCGCTCCGCCGCTCCCGCCCCCAGCCGCTCGATGCCCGTGAGGTCGCTGGCGTACCCCATCTTGTCGAGATTGAACACTGTGGCTTGGCTCTCGCTCAGCAGACGCCGCACCATCGCTCCACCGATGAAGCCGGCGCCGCCGGTCAGCAGAACGCGCTGGAAAGCTTGAGGAAGCGGTGTGCCGATCATGGCGCCATTCGTTTTCAGGAGGCTAACCCCAGGCGATTCCATCGCGGAAGGGTGCGCAGGCTCAGGTTCTTGCTGCTGTCAGGGCAATGGAATCCGCAAAGGGGTTGCCGAAGGGCACCCCCGATGGTGCATGATGGGGTGGTCCGGCAAAAAGGCCGGTCTGACCGTACGACCCAGCACAGCGACCCTTTGGCGCTGTTCGGGATCGATTTTGTTCCAAATGGAACCGACGCGATTAAAGGTCAGCATGGATGCGGATGTAGCTCAGTGGTAGAGCATCTCCTTGCCAAGGAGAGGGTCGAGAGTTCGAATCTCTTCATCCGCTTAAAATCATGATAAAATATTAACCACAATTAAAGACTTCTTCGATTTTTCATCCAGATACAAAAATATTATATTTTACTCCAACGACTTCATCAGGCTGCCCATTTCCAGCGCCTGCATTGCGTAGCTCCAACCAAGATTGCTCTTGATGCCGGCCCGCTCCAGGGCCTGCTGCAAGGTGTCGGTGGTGAGTACGCCAAAAATCACCGGAATGCCGGTGTCGCGAGCCACCGCAGAGACGCCCTTGCCCACCTCAGCCACCACCACATCGAAATGGGGGGTGTCGCCGCGGATCACGGCCCCCAGGGTGATCACCACCTGATAACGGCCGCTGGCGGCCAGGCGCTGAGCCACCAGGGGGATCTCAAAACTGCCGGGCACCCAGGCCACATCCAGCTGGCTGCTGGTGGGGGACGTATCGATGCCGTGGCGCAACAGGCAATCGAGACAGCCGCTCAGCAGCTTGCCGGTCACCAGATCGTTGAAACGGGCCACCACCACGGCGATCCGCAGGTTGGCCGTATCGGTGAAGCGCCCTTCGAAAACCGCCAAAACCTTCAGACCACAAAGAAACTCACGCCCCAGTTGAGCAGAACGAGGGCGACCCAGGCTCCACCGCCGATCAGGATCAGGCGATTGGAGCGGCCGCTGTCGTCGCTGCTGGCGTAGAGCACGGGGATCGCCACGATCAACGCGAAGGACAGCACCACCAGGGCCAGGACGGTGAGCGTGTTGATGATCTGCATGAGGAGGTGCTGGAAGGGGTGGGCGGGCCGGCCGGACCAGGCATTGGGGGGATTCTCACACGGGACCCCGGCCGCTCCGAAGGGGGATGGGGGCTTCCTTCACAAGTTGTGGGTTGGGGCCAGGGGGCGCGGCGGGCTCCCGGGGTTGGACCCCACCGGTGGGGTCTCCTAAGCTGGAGTTCCCCCACCACCAGTGTCATGGCGGCGCCAGCCGAGCAGCAGCTATCCCTGGTTGCCGAGCTGGTGGGATCTGGACTGCAGGGCAGTTTGTTTGCCGAAGCGGCGCCTGCGGCGGGAGGAACCGCTTCTGGGGCTCATGGGGGACGCTCCCGCTTTGCTGCGTCCAGCTCCCTAGCGGCGGCACAAACCAGTGGCGACCAGGCCGAAGCGCTCGACGCCGACCACCTCCTGGAGGCCGATGCGGCATCCAGGCCCCGACAGCGGCGGGACACGGCCGCCAGGGCGCGGGGTCTGGAGGGGGAGGAAGGGAGCGATGGGGCGGCAGCCGCCGCGACAACCAAGGCAGCGGCTGGGGCAGCGGGTGTAACCACCAAGCCAGCGTCCGGGGCTCCCGTCGCAGAAACCCAACCCGACGCCGACCTGCCCCGCTGGCACCACCACAGCCTGGTGGACCCGGCCGCCCTCAGCCCGGTGCTGCGTCACTACGTGGAGCTCAAAGCGGCCCATCCGGAGCGCGTGCTGCTCTACCGCCTCGGCGACTTCTACGAGTTCTTCTTCGAAGATGCCCTGCTGCTCTCGCGCCTGTTGGAGCTCACCCTCACCGGCAAGGAGGGCGGCAAGGGCATCGGCCGGGTGCCGATGGCAGGCATCCCCCACCACGCCGCCGAGCGCTACTGCGCCGAGCTGGTGCGCCGCGGCCTCAGCGTGGCCCTCTGCGACCAGCTCGAAACCACGCCCGCCAAGGGGGCCCTGCTGCGCCGCGACATCACCCGGGTGCTCACCCCCGGCACGGTGCTCGAGGAGGGCATGCTCGCCGCCCGCCGCAACAACTGGCTCTGCGCCGTGGTGCTGGGCGGCGCCGGCCGTTGGGGGCTGGCGGTGGCCGATGTGAGCACCGGCGAGTTCCGGGTCACCGAGCGGGAAGGGAGCGGCGCCCTGCACCAGGAGCTGTTGCAACTGGAGGCGGCCGAGGTGGTGTGGCCTGGGCTGGTTACTGGCGTGGTGGGGTCGGCTGCAGCGATCGCCGTCGGTGGGGAAGGAGGCCAGTCCGAGCCTGCAGCGCCGGTCCCCGCCTGGTGCCCAGATCCCCAGCGGCTTACGGCGCTGCCCCGCACCCCGTTTGAGGCCCCCCAGGCCCGGGCCCGGCTGCTGGGTCACTTCCGCCTGGCCAGCCTCGATGGCCTGGGCCTCGGCGAGCTGCCCCTGGCGCTGCGGGCGGCGGGTGGTCTGCTGGCCTACCTCGACACCACCCAACCCGGACCCTCGGCGGCGGGGGCGGGTTCAGCGGAACTGGGCCTTGAGATCCCTCCGCTGGGGTCAGCCATTCCTTCTCAACCCAACAGCCCCGCCGACGGCGGCAGCGGAGCTGGCCCCATCCCCCTGGAGATGCCCACCGTGTGGCACGCCGGCGACCAGCTGGTGCTCGATGCCCAGACCCGCCGCAACCTGGAGCTCACCCGAACCCAGCTGGGCGGGGGGCTGCACGGCTCGCTGCTCTGGGCCCTCGATCGCACCGCCACCGCCATGGGGGGCCGCTGCCTGCGGCGTTGGATCGAGGCCCCCCTGGTGGAGAGGGCCGCGATCCTGGTGCGCCAGGAGGCCGTGGGGGAGCTGGTGGACCACCGCCCCCTGCGCCTGGCCCTGCGCAGGCTGCTGCGGCCGATGGGGGATCTGGAGCGCCTGGCGGGCCGGGCCGGAGCCGGCAGCGCCTCCGCCCGCGACCTGGTGGCCCTGGCCGACGGCCTGGAGCGGCTGCCGCGGCTGGCGGGGCTGCTCAAGGAGAGCGTCAGCGCGCCATTGCAAGCCCTGGGCCAGCCCTGGCCGGAGCTGGCCGCCCTGGCGGCCGAACTGCGCCACCACCTGCTCGACACCCCGCCCCTGAGCCTCAGCGACGGGGGCCTGATCCACGACGGCGTCGACCCTTTGCTCGATGGCCTTCGCAACCAGCTCGACGACCAGGACGGCTGGCTGGCCGAGCAGGAGGCCAGCGAGCGCCGCGCCAGCGGCAACCCCAACCTGCGGCTCCAATACCACCGCAGCTTCGGCTACTTCCTGGCGGTGAGCCGGGCACGCGCTGCCTCGGTGCCCGAACACTGGATCCGCCGCCAGACCCTGGCCAACGAAGAACGCTTCGTGACGCCCGCCCTCAAAGGCCGCGAAGGGCGCATCCTGCAGCTGCGGGCCCGCGCCGCCCAACGGGAAGTCGAGCTGTTCACGGCCCTGCGCGCCCGGGTGGGGGAGCGGGCCGCCCCGATCCGCGCCGCCGCCCGCCTTGTGGCCGACCTCGACGCCCTGGCCTCCCTAGCGGAGGTGGCCGCCACCGGCGGCTGGTGCCGGCCGGAGCTGGTGGAGAGCCGGGAGCTACGGATCGAGGCCGGCCGCCATCCGGTCGTGGAGCAGCTGCTGGTGGAAGAGACCTTCACCGCCAACGACCTGGCCCTGGGCGGCGCTGACCTAGCGCCCAGCAGCGATCCCACCTCCAACTCCACCCCACCAGCCCCCGACCTGCTGGTGCTCACCGGGCCCAACGCCAGCGGCAAGAGCTGCTACCTGCGCCAGACGGGACTGCTGCAGCTGCTGGCCCAGATCGGCTCCTGGATCCCGGCCCGCTCCGCCCGCCTCGGCATCGCCGACCGGATCTTCACCCGCGTTGGCGCCGTCGACGACCTGGCCAGCGGCCAATCCACCTTCATGGTGGAGATGGCCGAAACCGCCAACATCCTTCACCACGCCAGCGAGCGCTCCCTGGTGCTGCTCGATGAGATCGGCCGCGGCACCGCCACCTTCGATGGCCTCTCGATCGCCTGGGCGGTGGCCGAACACCTGGCCGGCGACCTCCGCGCCCGCACGATCTTCGCCACCCACTACCACGAGCTCAACGAGCTGGCCGAGCTGCTGCCCAACGTGGCCAATGCCCAGGTGCTGGTGGAAGAAACCGGCGACGAGCTGGTGTTCCTGCATCGGGTGGTGCGGGGCGGCGCCAGCCGCAGCTACGGCATCGAAGCCGCCCGGCTGGCCGGCGTGCCCCCCTCGGTGGTGCTGCGGGCCCGCCAGGTGCTGGGCCGGATCGAGGCCAACAGCCATGTGGCAGTGGGCTTGCAGGCCGAGAACCTGGGCAGGGTGTGAATGAACTACGCGCTCGGCCGATCGCCCTGCCGATCCAGCCAGGCCCGCCGCAGCAGCGCGTTGACCGCCGCGGCCACCAGGCCGGCCCCGCCCCGGCTGCCCTCCAGCCGGATCTGGGGGAGATCACTCGCGGCCAGATGCCGCTTGCTCTCGGCCACACCCACGAACCCCACCGGCATGCCGATCACCAGGGCGGGCGCAGCCAGGGCCCCCACCGCCACCCGCTCCAGCAGCAGCTCCAGGGCGGTGGGGGCACTGCCGATCAGTACCACCGCTCCGGGATGGGCCGCCAGGGCCCGCTCCATCCCCGCGGCGGCCCGGGTTCCCCCCACCGGTGGCGCGGCGGGGGCCCAGTCGAGCACCGCACGTACAGGATTGCCGAAGGTGCGAAGCGCCATCGGTTCCACGGCACTGGCCGCCATGGCGGTGTCCGTGAGGATCACCGCTCCGGATGCCAGGGCCTGGAGCCCCACCGCACAGGCCCCGGGGCTGAAGCGCAGCAAGGAGGCAATGGCGGGATCGCCACTGCTGTGCACCAGGCGCTCCAGCAGCTCCCGCTCTACCCCCACCAGTGCGCTCTCACCGAGCAGCAGCCGGATGCGGCGGATGCTCTCAAGAAAGATCGGGTGATCAAAGTCGGTGGTGGCCAGGCTCATTGCCTAGGCTCCCGCTGGAGCTCGCGCTCCAGACCATGGCGCCACATGGCCGCCAGCCCCTCGGCGAGGGAGATCCGCGGCGCCCATCCGGTCGCCTCAGACAGCTTGCGAGAATCGAGCACGTTGGCGGCCACATCAAAACGCCGCTCCGGTAGGTGGCTCACCCGCACCGAAAGACCATCGGCATCGGCCAGGCCCCGCAGCAGGCGGATCAGATCGAGATTGGAAGCACCGATGCCGGTGCCGACATTATAGATGTGTCCCTCCTTTCCCTGCTGAAGAACCGCCACAATTCCGCTGGCCACATCATGCACGTGAATGTAGTCGCGAATCGTGCCTTCAGGACCATAAATCTCCACCTCGCGGCCCCGCTGAATCGCATCGATGGCCGCAGCCATAAAACCCTGTCCCACCCCGGTTCGCTGGGCCTCGCCATAGGCATTGGCAGGCCGGGCGATCAGCACTGGTAGATCGGTGGTGGCGTGGAACATGCGGGCATAGGAATCAATGGTGAGCTTGGTGATGCCGTAAGGACTGATCGGATTGGTGGGGTGATCCTCCGGGATCGGCAGCTCGGAGGCAGCCCCATAGACCGTGCCACCGGACGACACAATCACCAGGCGGCGCACCCCAGCCCGCTGCACCTCCTGAAGCAGGGCCACATTGGGGGGCAGGTTAGACAGCAGATCGAAGGTTGGATCGCCAAAACTCGTCTTGGGTACCGTGGAATAGGCCATGTTCACCACATCGCACCCCGGCATTAAGAGGGTGCGCAGCAGGCCGAGATTGGCATAGTCTCCCTGCACATAGCGACAGCCGACCGGCAGGGCCAAGGGCTCCTTGCCGCGGCCGAGAATCACCACATCGCCACCGGCCTCAAGCAGCAAGCGGGAGACTTCGATGCCGATGAATCCGGCACCACCAATAACGAGCGTAGGGGGCATGGTGCGATGGGGCCGTGGACATTTCATGATCGCCCTGCACCAGTCTGGCTCGATGCCGATCCACCTCTGATGCCGATCCACCTCTGATGCCGATCCACCTCTACTGGGGCGACGACGAGGCCGCCCGCTCCCGGGCCGTGGATGGCCTGGTGGGACAGCTGGTGGATCCGGCCTGGGCCTCGATCAACCTCAGCCGGCTCGACGGCAACGACACAAGCCAGGCCCTCCAGGCCCTGGAGGAGGCCCGCACGCCGCCCTTCGGCGCTGGGGCACGCCTGGTGCTGCTGCAGCGCAGTCCCTTCTGCAGCCCCGGACCCGCCGAACTGGCGGAACGACTGGAGGCGAGCCTTACCCTGATCCCCGAAACCTGCCACCTGGTGCTGGTGAGTCCGGGCAAACCCGATGCCCGGCTGCGCAGCACCAAGGCCCTGCGGAAGGTGGCCGAGGAGAAGAGCTTTCTCCTACCGGCCATCTGGGATGGCGCGGGTCAGGTGGATCTGGTGCAGCGCACCGCCGCCGAACTGAGCCTGCGGCTGGAGCCGGCCGCAGCCGAGGCCCTGGCCGAAGCGATCGGCAGCGACAGCGCCCGGCTGGCCAGCGAGTTGGAGAAGCTGGCCCTGCATGCCACCGCTTCGGAGTCCGGCTCGCCGGCGCCGATCACCGCGGCGGCTGTGGAGGCGCTGGTGGGCGGGCGGAGCACCAGCGCCCTGGCCGTGGGCGATGCCCTGCTGGCCGGCCAGGGCGCCGAGGCCATCGCCCGCGCCGATGCCCTATTGGCAGCCAATGAGCCCGCCCTGCGGATCGTGGCCGCCCTCACCAGCCAAATCCGCGGCTGGCTCTGGGTGAGCCTGCTGGAGCAGCAGGGCGAGCAGGACACCGCCGTGGTCGCCAAGGCGGCCGGCATCGCCAACCCCAAGCGGATCTATGTGATGCGCAAACAGCTGCGAGGCCGCCGCCCCGGCCAGTTGCTCACCCTGCTGACCCAGGTGCTGGAGGTGGAAGCGGCCCTCAAGCGCGGTGCCGAGCCCGGCGAGGCCTTCCGGGATGGCTTCCTGGTGCCAGGAACCGCCGCTTGAATTCGGCCGATCGAAGCCTGGCGGCACCCCAGCCGGGATGGTTCGGCAGCCAGCACGCTTCGATCGTCGCCCGGCGACGCCGATCCGACCCAGCCGCCAAGAAGCGTTGAACCCCGGTCCGAAGCCGGGAGCATCGACAACGGACCCGGCACCAACCAGCTCCGATAATCGCGGGAATTCATCGCCCGATCGCGATCCACCGCCGATGGCCCTGCTCGTACAGAAATTCGGAGGGACCTCCGTGGCCGATGTGGAACGCATCCAGGCGGTGGCCCGGCGGATCGCCGCCAGCCGGGAACATGGCCATGACCTGGTGATTGTGGTGTCGGCGATGGGCCACACCACCGACGAACTCACGGGGCTGGCCCGGGCGATCAGCGCCGATCCGCCCCGGCGGGAGATGGACATGCTGCTGGCCACCGGGGAGCAGGTGTCGATCGCGCTGCTGGCGATGGCCCTCCATGCCCAGGGGATCCCGGCGGTGTCGATGACCGGAGCCCAGGTGGGAATCGTGACGGAATCGGCCCATGGCCGCGCCCGCATCCTGGAGGTGCGAACCGATCGGCTGCTGCGCCTCCTGGAGGAGGGCCAGGTGGTGGTGGTGGCGGGGTTCCAGGGCACCAGCAGCGGCGCCGCGGGTACCCCGGAGATCACCACCCTCGGCCGGGGCGGCTCCGACACTTCGGCGGTGGCCCTGGCAGCGGCCCTCGGCGCCGACGCCTGCGAGATCTACACCGATGTGCCCGGAGTGCTCACCACCGATCCCCGCAAGGTGGCCGACGCGCAGCTGATGCAGTCGGTGAGCTGCGACGAGATGCTGGAACTGGCCAGCCTGGGCGCCGCCGTGCTCCACCCCCGGGCCGTGGAGATCGCCCGCAACTACGGCGTCCCCCTGGTGGTGCGCTCCAGCTGGAGCGAGGCGCCAGGCACCCGGCTCACCAGCGGCGCTCCTAGGCCGATCGGCAGCGAGGGGCTGGAGCTAGGTCGCCCGGTTGACGGGGTCGAACTGGACGAAGGGCAAGCTGTGTTGGCCCTGGCTCACGTACCGGATCGGCCGGGAGTGGCGGCCCGCCTGTTCGAGGCCCTGGGGGAGGCGGGGCTGAATGTGGATCTGATCGTGCAGGCCACCCACCAGGGGAACAGCAACGACATCGCTTTCACCCTGGTCGAAAGCGAGCTGGAGCTGGCCACCACGATCTGCCGCCGGCTGTTGCAGGAATTCGGGGCGGATGGGGCCCAGCTCAGCGCCCAGGCGGGTATGGCGAAGCTGAGCATCTCAGGCGCCGGAATCATGGGCCGACCCGGGGTGGCGGCCCGGCTGTTCGACACCCTGGCCCGGCTGGGCATCAACCTGCGACTGATCGCTACCAGCGAGGTGAAGGTGAGCTGCCTGGTGGAGGGGAGTCAGGGGGGCAAGGCCCTGCGGGCCGCCGCCACGGCCTTCGAGCTGGCCGACCATCAGATCAGGCATGGCGCCGGACCCTGCAACCCGGACAGTCCCGCCGTTCGGGGCGTGGCCCTTGACCGCGACCAGGTGCAGGTGGTGGTGCGGGGCGTGCCGGACCGGCCGGGCGCCGCAGCGGCGATCTGCCGGGCGCTGGCGGATGCCGGCATCAGCCTCGACGCGATCGTTCAGTCGGAGCGCACCCATGGGGTGGCTCCTGAACTCAGCCGTGACATGAGCTTCACCCTCAAGCGTGACGACCGCCCCGGCGCCGAACGGGCCCTGGGGCCGGTGCTGGCCGGCTGGAGCGGAGCCGGCTTCGAGGAAGGACCCGCCATCGCCCGAGTGAGCGCCGTGGGGGCAGGCATGGCCTGCACGGCGGGAACGGCGGCCCGCATGTTTCGCAGCCTGGCGGAGGCCGGCATCAACATCGAACTGATCGCCACCAGCGAGATCCGCACCAGCTGCGTGGTGGCTGAAGCCGACGGGATCCGGGCGCTGCAGGCGGTGCATGGGGCCTTCGCTCTGGGGGGCGAGGTGCTCAACCGCGCCGAAGGCAGCGAGGCGCCCGCGCCGGCCTGAGGGCCAACGGCAGCAAGGCTCGATACAAGGCTCGATAACGGTGCTTCAGGACCAAGGCGTTGGGCTTACGCCTTCCCCACCAGCTTCTGGCGCAGCCCCTTGATCCGGTCGCGCAGGTTGGCGGCCTCCTCGAACTCCAGATTTTTCGCCGCCACCTTCATCTTCTCCTCGAGCTGCTGAATCAGCTCCGGCAGGGCATCGAGGGGCACCGCGTTGTGCTCGGCCTGATCGATTGCCTCTTCGAGTTGCTCGTCGTTGAGCCGGCGCGACACCTCCAGAAAGGCCAGGATCGCGTTGCCGGCGCGCTTGCCGGCGGGGGTAGGCGTGATGCCGTGCTTCTCGTTGTAGGCGTGCTGAATGGCGCGGCGGCGCTCGGTTTCCGATATGGCCTTGGCCATCGAATCGGTGAGGTTGTCGGCGTAGAGCAGTGCCTTGCCCTCGATGTGGCGGGCGGCGCGGCCGATCGTCTGAATCAGGGAGCGCTCGGCCCGCAGAAAACCCTCCTTATCGGCATCGAGGATCGCCACCAACGACACCTCCGGCAAGTCCAGGCCCTCCCGCAGCAGGTTCACCCCCACCAGCACGTCGTAGGCGCCATTACGGAGGTCCTGGATGATCTCGATCCGCTCGATCGAGTGAATTTCCGAGTGCAGATAGCGCACCCGCACGCCGTTTTCGGCCAGGTAATCGGTGAGGTCCTCGGCCATCCGCTTGGTCAAGGTGGTGATCAGCACCCGCTCCTGCTTCTCGGCCCGCACGCGGATCTCACCCAGCAGATCATCCACCTGGCCATCGGTGGGGCGCACCTCCACGATCGGATCGAGCACCCCGGTCGGTCGGATCACCTGCTCGGCCACCTTGCCCACGCTCTGGGCCATCTCCCAGTTGCCCGGGGTGGCGCTCACGAAGATCGTTTGCCTTGCCTTCTCCCAAAACTCATCGCCCTTGAGGGGCCGGTTGTCGGCGGCGCTGGGCAGGCGGAAGCCGTGCTCGATCAGCACCTGCTTGCGACTCTGGTCGCCGTTGTACATAGCCTGTAGCTGGGAGCAGGTGACATGGCTCTCGTCCACCACCAGCAACCAGTCGTCAGGGAAGTAATCGATCAGGCATTCCGGCGGCGTGCCGGCGGGGCGGCCGGCCAGGTGGCGGGCGTAGTTCTCCACACCGTTGCAGTAGCCCACCTGCTCGAGCATCTCGAGGTCGTAGGTGGTGCGCTGCTCCAGCCGCTGGGCCTCCAGCAGCCGCCCCTGGAGATTAAGTAGATCAAGCCGCTCGCGCAGCTCGGTTCGGATCTCCTTGATCGCCCCCTCCAACCGCTCCTTCGGGGTCACAAAGTGCTTGGCCGGATAAATATTGATGCTTTCCAAGCTCTGAAGAATCTCACCGCTGGTGGGATCCACATAGCGGATCGCCTCCACCTCATCGCCAAACAATTCAATCCTCACCAGCCGATCTTCATAGGCGGGCCCGATCTCGAGCACATCGCCCCGCACCCGGAAGCGACCGCGGGAAATCTCGATGTCATTGCGGGAATACTGGTTGTTCACCAGCTCTCGCAGCGAACCGCGCAGGTCGAGGGTTTCGCCCACCTGGAACTTCACAGCCGCCTTGAGATATTCCGAGGGAATGCCGAGGCCATAAATGCAACTGATCGAGGCGACCACGATCACATCCTTGCGCTCAAACAACGAGCGGGTGGCGGAGTGGCGCAGCATGTCGATCTCCTCGTTGATCGACGCCGTCTTAGCGATGTAGGTATCCGAAACCGGTACGTAGGCCTCGGGTTGGTAGTAGTCGTAATAGGAGATGAAATATTCCACGGCATTGTTCGGGAAGAACTCCCGCAGCTCATTGCAGAGCTGGGCCGCCAGCGTTTTGTTGTGGGCCAAAACCAGTGTCGGCCTGCCGGTGCGAGCGATCACATTGGCGATTGAAAAAGTCTTGCCGGTGCCCGTGGCGCCCAGCAGGGTCTGATAACGCTCGCCGGCCTCAACACCGGCGGTGAGGGCGGCAATCGCCGTGGGTTGGTCCCCCTTCGGCTCGTAGGGGGCGTGGAGCTGGAACGAAACCATCAATCCATTGTCCTTGACTGGGCCGTGCGCCGTGGTTTCGGGGCCAGCGGAAATCCTCCCTGAGGCTCTGGCTGCATAGCTCCAGGGCTAGCACCCAACGATCGACCAAGTGGCCCAGGAAGAGGGGATCAGCCGAGTGAGGATCCGGAATTGAGCAGGGTCATGACCCGCGCAGCAGGGGCACCTCCAGGCCGAGGGAACGCAGGGCGATGAAGCAGAGCACGCTGTAGGCGAGGGCTCCGAGGGCGGCACTGAACAGGCCGTTGCGCAGGCGGAAGCCCTGAATCAGCCAGGCCGTGAAGCCAAACAACAGGATCGAGATCAGCCACTCAAACAGAAAGCCCACAGGGATCAGGCCGCCGAGGGTGGTGACCATCCTGAGCGGGGACAGGATGAGGCGGAGGGGCCAAACCAGCAAGGTGCCGGCCAGGCTGATCACCAGGGCCGACACCAAGGCGATCGGAAAGTTCACCATCTCCACCCCGATCGGCAGGCGGGTGATGAACAGCAAGATCGCTGCCCGTACGGGCCACTGCAGCAGCCACACGAGGCTATGGCCCATGAAACCCTTTCGCGATCGGAAGCAGCTCCCACGGTAGCGGCTCTGACCCGGGGTACAACCCGCAGGAGCCGGGCCCCACCAGGCCTGCCGCGACGCTCAGGCAGCGGCAGGCCTGGTGGGACTCGCTCTGATCAACTCGAGCGCAGGGCGGCAGCCGGAGCCACGGCATCGATGGCCTGCCGCAACCCACGCACCACCGCCACCATGGCCAGCTCATCGCTGAGGCGATTCACGGCGGAACCCACCCCCACCCCGGCGGCACCGGAGGCGAGGGCCATCGGCACGGTCACCGCGGAGAGGCCCGAGGCGCAGAGCACCGGAGCGGGGTTGGGGCCAGCCGCAGCCAGGGCCCGGCTGATGGCATGGGCCGCGGCCAGGGTGGGGGCGGCCTTCTCGATCAGGCCGAGGCTGCCGGCGCTGAAGGGTCGGGCACTGGTGCCCCCTTCGGTCTGGATCAGGTCGGCCCCGGCAGCCACCAGATCCACGGCCAGCAGCTCCTGCTGGTCGAGGGGCAGCACGTGGGGCACGGTCACCGAAAGCACCACCTCAGGCAGCAGAGCCCGGGTGCGGCGGGTGAGTTCCAGCACCTCGTCGGCCCCAAAGATGCGGCCCTGGGGATAAAAGGAATCGAAGTTGCCAATCTCCACCATGGCGGCACCAGCGGCCACGGCGGCCGGGAAGAGCTCGGGGTTTACGGCCGACACACAGATCGGTAGCTGGGGACAGGCCGCTGCCACGGCGCGTACCAAGGCGGGCTCGCAGGCGATATCAACCAGATCAGCGCCCCCTGCGGCGGCGGCCCGGGCGATCTTCAGCACCGCTACCGGATCCAGGTTGGTAAGACCAGCAATCACCTTAAGTAGCCGGCGGCTGGTCATCGCAACCCGGAGGGTCGGGGGCAGGCTGGTGGAACGCATCATTGGACCGAATCGGCAGTGCTGGCGTGATTCTCCCATCCGAGACCTCTCCAACCCCCTGGAGCCACCACCATCAGCGCCTGCACCATCACCTGCTGCGCCATCCGGAGCTGCTACCCGCTGGGTCGTCGCTGCTGCTGGCCGTATCGGGAGGCCAGGATTCGATGGCCCTCACCGTGCTGCTGGCCGACCTGCGCCGCCTGCACCACTGGCAGCTGGCTCTGTGGCACGGCGATCACGGCTGGCGCGCCGAGGCAGCCCAGCAGGCCGGGGAGCTGCAGGCCTGGGCCCACACCCAGAAGCTGCCGTTTCTGCTCGACCAGGCCGGGGAGCCGCCCAGCGGGGAGGCGGCCGCCCGCCGCTGGCGCTACGACTGTTTGCGGCGCCAGGCGGCCGCCCTTGGTATCCCCCACGTGGTGACGGGGCACACCGCCAGCGACCGTGCCGAAACCCTGTTGCTCAACCTGGCCCGGGGCAGCCACCGGCGCGGCCTGGTCAGCCTGAAACCCGTGCGCTCCCTAAACGCAGAAACCGGGCCAGGCCGAAACCAGGCAGGCCTCGGGGATGGCGAGCGAAGGGAGCCAATCCGGCTGGTGCGGCCCCTGCTGCCCTTCAGCCGGGAGGACACCGGGCGGATCTGCCGCGAGCTGGAGGTGCCGATCTGGGAGGACAGCAGCAACCTCGACACCCGGTTCGGGCGCAATCGGATCAGGGCCGAGGTGATGCCTGTGCTGGAGGCCCTCCATCCCGGCGCCGTCCGGCGGATCGGCGCCCTAACCGGGCGCCTGGGGGAGGAACTCGCCGCTCAGGATGAGCTTGTGGCGCTCGCCCTGCAGGGCCTGATCGCGGCCCCAGGGGACAGCAGCCGGGTTCTCTGGCGTGACGGTCTGGGCAGGCTCGGCCGCGGCAACCGGCGCCTGCTGCTAGAGCGCTGGCTGACGCTGCATGGAGTTCCCGCCCAGTCGGCGCGGGCGCTGGAGGATCTCGCCAGCCGGCTCGCCGGGCAACCGGGTTCCGGTGCGTGGAATCTGGCCGACGGATGGCAGTTGCGCTGGGATCAGAGCACACTGGTTCTCCAGTTCTCCGCAATCCCCGATCCCGGCCATGGCCCCATCCCCCCTGGCGAATGATCCCAGCGAGCGCTATTCGGAACTCGAACGGGCCTACACCGAAGACCGGTGGCCGGATGTGCTGGAGCAGGGAGGCCAGCTGATCGCCGATCTGAGCAACGATCCCGATCCAGTGGCCGCTGATCTGGCGAGCCGGGCGCACCTGCTGCTGGGCCACGCCCACCTCTACGGCCGCCGCGACCCGGCCGCCGCCTTGCCTCACTACCAGGCGCTACTCGCCGGGTCGGCGGATCCAGAACTGCGGCGGATCGCCGAGGAGGCCCTGCCCTACTGCCGGTCGACGGTCGAGCCAGCGGCCCCCGAGGCCGCCGCTGGGGTGTCCGCCACGGCCCCAACAACTGCGACTGACGCCACCGCTGCTGCCGCCGCCTCGCCCACGGTGGCCCAGGAGCTTTTCCCCCGGGCGGCGATCGAAGCCACAGCCGAACCGCTGGGGGATCGGATCCTCGCTACCCAGGGGGAATGGATTCATCAGGCCGGCACCGCATCGGAGCCGATCACGGAGGCCGCCACCCCCTGGCTGGATGGACCGATCCGCCAGGAGCAAGCCATCCAAACCGGGGTAGACGGCATGATCGCCGCGCCAGACACGACCATCGGGGAGTTGGTGCCCAGCCTCGAGGTGGAGGTGGTGGAGGAACCGGAACTGATGGAGGTGGCGCAGGCTGATCCGAGCCTGGCCGAGGAACTGGAGATTGAACTCACGCGCATCCGCGAGCGCCGTGCCTCTCACCAAGGGGATGAAACAGCGACCCAGGAGCTGACGCCCCCGGGCCCAGCCGATTCGCTGGCGGAGCCGGACGATCTGATGGAGGACCCGGAGCTGCTCGCTGGCCTGCTCCGGGTGGTGGTGACGCCTTGAGGCCGATCTAGCCGGCCACAGCGGCTGAGCGACGGCGGCGGATCCGGCCAGAGGGATCGGCCTCTTCGGCGCTTGGGGCGGTGTCCTTCGCCTCAGGGGCAGCGGCTGCAGGGGCTGGTGCCGCCGTTGCCACACGGGCGGGATCCCGAACCAGTTCCCGAGAGAGCTCACGGCCTGCCTCCCGTCCGCCATCACGGCCAACCTCCTTACGACCGCGGGGGGCGGGGCGGTTGTCCGGCTCGGCATCGGCACGGCCCTTGTAGGCCGGCGTGCCGGCTGGGGCAGGCTGCACCAGGCAGATGATCAGCGGCTCAACCTGAAGCTCGCGGCGCAGGCGGCGCTGCAGGCCCAGCTCCACCTCCCGCTGCACTCCTACCCAATCCACATCGGGGGCCTTGCCACCGGTGTTGCGGGAAAGCTGGCTCCAGCGGTTCTCGAGCACCCAGGTGATCTCGCGCTCGGCCCAGATCGAGAGCTTGCGGGCATCGGCGGTGGTGACCACGCCGCGGATGTTCACCCGGGGCGGCGCCGCCATCACCCCATCGGTGGTGATCACGGCCAGCAGGGTGATCACACCGTCCTCGGCCAGCTGCTGGCGCTCCTTGAGCACGCGGGCGTCAACGATGCCGTTGCGGGAAGCATCGAGCAATTCAATGCCGGCCTTCACCGGATCCCCCTTGCGAATCGAATCGGGGGTGAGTTCCACCACATCGCCGTTGTCGATGATCAGAGTGTGGTCGGCCGGTATCCCCATCGACTGGGCGGTCTTGGCGTGGGCCACGAGCATGCGGTGCTCGCCATGCACGGGCACAAAGAACTTGGGCCGCGCCAGGGCCAGCATCAACTTGTGGTCCTCCTGGAAGCTGTGACCAGACACGTGGATGCCTTCCCCCTTGCCGTAAACCACCTTGGCGCCGAGCATCATCAGCCGGTCGATGGTGTTCACCACGGAAATGGTGTTGCCCGGAATCGGGCTGGCGGAGAAGATGATCGTGTCGCTGTTCTTGACCTGCACCTGGGGATGTTCGCCGCGGGAGATGCGGCTAAGGGCCGCCAGCGGCTCCCCTTGGCTACCGGTCATCAGCAGCAGGGTTTCGCGATCGGGCAGATCGCGGATCTGCTTGATCGGCACAAACAAATCATCCGGGGCACGCATATAGCCCAATTCGCGCGCTTTGGCGATCACATTGAGCATGGAACGACCCAGCAGGCCCACCTTGCGGCCGTTCTTGAGTGCCAACTCGAGAATCATCGAGACCCGATGGATCGAGCTGGCGAAGGTGGTGATAATGACCCGACCCTCAGCCTGGGAGATATGGCGATCCAGATGGGGGAACACCGAACGCTCCGGCGGACAGAAGCCCGGCAACTCGGCGTTGGTGGAGTCGGAAAACAGACACAGCACTCCCTGCTCGCCATAATGGGCAAGACGCGCGATGTCGAAGTGCTCGCCGTCCACAGGAGTGTGGTCGAACTTGAAGTCACCGGTGAAAACAATCACGCCAGCCGGAGTTGTGATCGCCAGCGTGTAGCTGTCGGCCATCGAGTGGGTGTTGCGGATGAACTCCACCGAAAAATGCTGACCCACCTTCACCACCTCGCGGGGGGAGACGGTCTGCAGGATGGTGCGATCCATCACCCCCGCTTCCTCCATCTTCCCGGTGAGAATCGAGAGGGCGAGGCGGGGCCCGTAGATGATCGGAATATTGAAGTTCTTGAGATGGTGGGGAATGCCACCGATGTGATCTTCGTGCCCGTGGGTCACGATCATGCCGCGGATCCGCTTCTGGTTCTCGCGCAGGTAGCTGGTGTCGGGCAGCACCACATTCACGCCGTGCATGCCATCGCTGGGGAAGGCCAGGCCGGCATCCACCAGCATCAGGTCATCGCCGTACTCAAAGACGCAGGTGTTCTTGCCGATTTCATGCAGGCCGCCGAGGGGGATCACCCGAAGGGCGGGCTGGCCTTTGGCTTGGCCGTTGTTACCGGGCTGGGATCCGTTCAAATTGCTCATTTAGGAACCGGAGAGTGAAAAACTTGATCTGGACTGGTGCTGGATTGGGATCGGACCCGTTCGGGCTGGCTGAGGGGGACCGATGGTGAGGGACTGGCGAGGATCGCCGGGCCCGTTGGGAGCCGTGGCGTCAGGTGGGACGCAGGGCAGCCAGGATTGAAGAGAGGCGTTCACGCACGGTGCTATCGGCGGCGACGAGGGGAAGACGGGGGGCACCCACCGGCCAGCCGCCGAGTTCCAGGGCGGCCTTCACGGGTATGGGATTGGAGGTGGAGAAGAGGGCCTGGAGCAGGGGCAACAGGGCTTCGTGCCGGGCCAGAGCCAGGGTGTGATCGCCGGCCAGGAAGGCCTGGATCAGCTCGCGGATCTGCGGTCCAGCCACATGGCTGGCCACACTCACCACGCCCACGGCGCCCACGGCCAGCATCGGCAAGGTGAGGGCGTCGTCGCCGCTGTAGATCGCCAGCCGCTCACCTCCGCAAAGCAGGCGCAGGCGGCTCACTTCCTCGGTGGTGCCGCTGGCGGCCTTGTAGGCCACCACATTGGGCAGATCCAGCAGGCGGGCCGTGGTCTCCGGCGCCAGGCTGCAACCTGTACGGCCGGGAATGTTGTAAAGCATCAAAGGCAGACCAGGGGCAGCCGCGGCAACGGCCCGGAAATGGGCCTCCAGACCTTCCTGGGGGGGGCGGTTGTAATAAGGCACCACCACCAAGGCGCCATCGGCTCCGAGGGCGGCCGCCTCGGCCGTGGCCTCCACCGCTTCGGCGGTGCAGTTGCTGCCGCTACCAGCCAGCAGGGCAGCCCGATCGCCCACCGCCTCCTTCACGGCAGCGAAAAGGGCGTGCTGCTCGGCCCAGCTGAGGGTGGGGGATTCGCCGGTGGTGCCACAGAGCACGAGGCCATCGGAACCCTCCCGCACCAAGTGGTCGGCCAGTCGGGCGGCCAGATCGAGATTCACCGAGCCGTCCGGCGCGAAGGGGGTGACCATCGCGGTGACAATGCGGCCGAAAGGAGCCTCGGCACTGGGCGCCGTGCTGATCGCGGTAAGGGAGATGGCGGTCAACCCTCGTCCTCCCCGCAGAGCAGTTCGGCGATCTGAATCGCGTTGAGAGCAGCCCCCTTGCGGATCTGATCGCCGCAGAGCCAGAGCTCCAGGGCGTTGGGTTCACTGAGATCCTGACGAATGCGGCCCACCGCCACCGGATCGCGGCCGGTTACATCGGTGGGCATCGGGAAGCGGTTGGCGCCGAAGTCCTCGATCAGTTCCACGCCGGGGGCCACCGCCAGCAGAGCCCGGGCCTCCTCCACCGGGAAGGGTTCGCTGAATTCGATGTTCACCGCTTCGGAATGGGCCCGCAGCACCGGCACCCGCACGCAGGTGGCCGAGAGGCGCAGATCCGGCAGTTCCATGATCTTGCGGGTCTCGTGGAGCATCTTCAACTCCTCCTCGCAGTAGCCACTCGGCTCGAGTGGCGAATTGTGAAGAAAGAGATTGAAGGCCAGGGAATGGGGCAGCACACTGCTCACCGGCTCCCCGCCATCCAGCACGGTGCGGCTCAGCTGGCGCAGCTCCTCCATCGCCCGGGCACCGGCGCCGCTGGCCGATTGGTAGGTGCTGATCACCACCCGCCGGATCGGCCGCCGGGCCGCCAGAGGCGCCAGCGCCACGGTGAGCAGGATCGTGGTGCAGTTGGGGTTGGCGATCACGCCGCGGTGGCGGAAAGCCGCTTCGGGGTTCACCTCAGGCACCACCAGAGGGACATCGGGATCCAGCCGAAAAGCACTGGAGTTGTCGATCAGCACGGCCCCGGCGGCCACCGCTTCGGGGGCCCAGGCCCGCGACACCGATCCCCCGGCCGAGGCGAGCACCAGATCCACCCCGGTGAAACAGCCGGCCTGCACCGGTTGCACCGTGAGACTTTCGCCCTGCCAAGAAAGCTCCTGACCGGCCGATCGGGGAGACGCCAGGGGCAGCAGCTCAGCGACAGGAAAGCGGCGCTCCTCCAGCAGGGCGAGGAGCTCCTGGCCCACGGCCCCGGTGGCGCCGAGCACGGCGACCCGCAGGGGACGGCGGGGAAGTTTGGTTACGGGGCGCTGGAGGGCAGAAGGAGATGGGGCTGTCAACGGACCTGAAATGGATAAAGAAAATGCGGTGAGGTTGGAGGGCTCAGGAGGTGGGGCCGGCGATGATGCGGGGTTGAACTGGCTGGCTCAGCTGCCGTTCCTGTGCTGAATGCAATGGGGGGGGAGGGCGGGAGCTCTGTGAACTGCCGAGATGGGGTTGGCGGAAACGAACGGTGGGTTGGGTTGGGCGAGCTCTGAGGGAGGGATTGGGTGGTGTTGGTGGAGGAAGCCGGACTTGGCGGGAGCTTGGAAAAAACTCAGAGCAGATGCCCTGATGGAACCCTGAGAACCTCGGATGACTTGCACCGAGCAGGGATGCGGCTGAAACCGCACGCCTGGAAAGAGCTCCGCCCCGAAACAGACCTGCAGCGGATGTGAATATCGACTCGCCTGTGCGTCGAAGCCACAATACGCTCCCTGGTGCCGAAACGGCCACTTTCTAGGATTGTGGATTGCTCCGCCGATCGGCCCCCGTTCATGAGTCCTGCCGCCAGCCCCGCTCCCGCCGCCTCGGCCGCCAGCCCGACCGGCGCAGGTCTGAAGGTGAGCACCCAGCCGCGCCCGAACAGCCGCCTGGCGGTTGAGGTGGCGGTGCCGGGCGGCCGCTGCCGCAGCAGCTACGACCAGGCACTGGAACAACTGAGCCGCAGCGTGAAGCTGCCCGGATTCCGCAAAGGGAAGGTGCCCCGAGCGGTTCTTCTGCAGCAGATTGGCCCCCTGCGGGTTCGGGCCACCGCCTTGGAGGAACTGGTGGACAGTGTGTTGCGCGAAGCCCTGGAGCAGGAGAAGATCGCTGCCTTGAGCCGCCCGGTTCTGGAAGGGGGTTTCGAGGCGGTGCTGAAACGGTTCGAGCCCGACATC
The DNA here is from genome assembly GCA_014191755.1 of Cyanobium sp. Lineage (GTDB taxonomy): Bacteria > Cyanobacteriota > Cyanobacteriia > PCC-6307 > Cyanobiaceae > Cyanobium. The sequence continues at coordinate 92,604 of BJHE01000004.1, read as the reverse complement.
GACCTCAGCTTCACCCTCGAGCTCGATGTGGAACCCACACCGACCTTAAAGGCCACCAAGGGGCTGAAGGTCGAGGCCGAAGCGGTGGCTTACGACCCGGCCCGGGTGGATGAGCTGCTGGAACAGTCCCGCCGCCAGCTCGCCACCCTGGTGCCCGTGGAGGGGCGCCCCGCCGCCAGCGGGGACGTGGCCCGCATCGCCTTCAGCGGCAGCTTCACCGACACCGGTGCCGCGATCGAGGGCGGCAGCAGCGACGGCATGGAGGTGGAGTTGGAGGAGGGCCGCATGATCCCCGGCTTCGTGGAGGGAATCCTGGGCCTGGCCGCGGGCGAGACCCGCACCGTGAGCTGCACCTTCCCCGAGTCCTACCCCCAGGAGGACGCCGCCGGGCGCGCAGCCTCCTTTGAAATCACCCTGCTGGACCTCAAGAGCCGCGAACTGCCCGCCCTCGACGACGCCTTCGCCCAACAGGCCAGCGACCAGCTCACCTTGGCCGAGCTGCGAGCTGACCTGGAAGCCCGCCTGAAGGAGGACGCCGAGCGGCGCCACCGCGGCAACCGCCATGAGGCCCTGCTCGAGGCGCTGGTTGAGCAGCTGGAGGTGGAACTGCCCGAAACACTGGTGCAGGAAGAAGTGCGCGCCCTGATCGAGCAGACCGCCGGCCAGATCGCCCAGCAGGGCATGGATGTGAAAAAGCTCTTCACACCGGATCTGGTGCGCAGCCTGGTGGACACATCAAGGCCGGAAGCGGAGCAGCGCCTGCGCCGCAACCTGGCCCTGCGGGCCCTGGCGACCGCCGAAAAGATCGAGTTGGCCGAAAAGGATCTGGAAGCCAAGCTGCGGGAGGTCAGCCGCGGCCTGAGCGACGGCAACCGCATCGATCCGGCCCGCCTGCGGGCCGCCGTGGCCGACGACCTGCTGCGCGAGGCCCTGCTGGAGTGGCTGGAGGCCAACAGCACGGTCACGGAAAAGGCGCCGGCCACGCCTGAGGATGCGGATGCTGAGGCCTCCGGCGACAGCCCGGCGAAGGCGGCCAAGGGCGATCAGGCAGGCAAGGAGATGGCCACCAAGAAGGAGGCCGGCGCGAAGCCCGCCAAGGGCGACAAGTAAGGCGCCGACTGAACCGGCGGCTCCGACCGCCGGAAAGGGGAAGCCGCCCCAGCGGCGTAGCCCATAGATTGATTTGAGGTTTTGCCCTGCGAGTCTCCGCCGCGTGATCCATCCCCGCACCGACGACCGAACCCCCATCGCGAGCCCGCTGGATGCCAGCGGGATTGTGTCGACCGAGGAAATCGGTGGACTCCGCCACTACCCGGTCCACAGCCGCTGGCCCGGGTCGCGGCCCTGGAACAGCCTCACCCCAGCGCCCATGGCAAACCCGGGTGTATTGCCCACCGTTGTGGAGCAATCTGGCCGGGGCGACCGTGCCTTCGATATCTACTCCCGCCTGCTGAGGGAGCGGATCATCTTTATGGGCACTGGCATCGACGACCAAGTGGCCGATTCCCTAGTGGCCCAGCTCCTTTTCTTAGAAGCCGAGGATCCCGAGAAGGACATCCAGATCTACATCAACTCCCCCGGCGGTTCGGTGACAGCGGGCCTGGCCATCTACGACACGATGCAGCAGGTGGCCCCCGACGTGGTGACCATCTGCTACGGGCTGGCCGCCAGCATGGGTGCGTTCCTGCTGTCGGGCGGCACCAAGGGCAAGCGCCTGGCCCTGCCCAATGCCCGAATCATGATCCACCAGCCCCTCGGAGGCGCCCAGGGCCAGGCCGTGGACATCGAGATCCAGGCCCGCGAAATCCTCTTTCTCAAGGACACCCTCAACGGGTTGATGGCCGAACACACCGGCCAGCCGCTGGAAAAGATCGCCGAGGACACTGACCGCGACTACTTCCTTTCCCCCGCTGAGGCGGTTGAATACGGCCTGATCGATCGCGTGGTCGACGACTCGGCCTCCTGATCGGACCAGCGATCTCGGGGCTCTGCATTCGGAGCCCGCTGGTGACCCGCCTGGGTGACTTTCTTAAGGAACCGCTGACGAACCCTCGCTTCCAGGTGATCCTGAAAGCGAGGGTGGCTCCCCCTCCCGAAGCCCACGCCCTCCAAGGCTGACCCTCCTAGCCATCCCGGTCAGCCACCGCCAGTCACCGCTCCCGTCGCCTGATGCCGAAGTTCGATGCCCACCTGAAGTGCTCCTTCTGCGGCAAGTCGCAGGACCAGGTGCGCAAGCTGATCGCCGGCCCAGGGGTGTATATCTGCGACGAGTGCATCGACCTCTGCAACGAGATCCTCGATGAAGAGCTGGTCGAAGGCCATGGCCATCCGGCCGGCCGGCCCGCCCCGGAAACGAATCGCAAAGGGGCCAGCAAAAAACAGAGCAAACCGGTCCCCACCCTGGCCCAAGTGCCCAAGCCCCAGGAGATCCGCGGCTTTCTCGATGCCCAAGTGGTGGGCCAGGAGGACGCCAAGAAGGTGCTGGCGGTGGCCGTTTACAACCACTACAAGCGACTGGCCTGGCAGGGCGATGGCAAGGGCGAGACCGACCGCTGCGCCACCCGCCTGCATAAATCCAACATCCTCCTGATCGGCCCCACCGGCTGCGGCAAGACCCTGTTGGCCCAGTCGCTGGCAGAGATGCTGGATGTGCCCTTCGCCGTGGCGGATGCCACCACCCTCACCGAGGCGGGCTACGTGGGCGAAGACGTGGAAAACATCCTGCTGCGGCTGCTTCAGAAATCAGACATGGATGTGGAGCAAGCCCAGCGGGGGATCATCTACATCGATGAGATCGACAAGATCGCCCGCAAGAGCGAGAACCCCTCGATCACCCGCGATGTGTCGGGCGAGGGGGTGCAGCAGGCGCTGCTGAAACTGCTGGAGGGCACCGTGGCCAACGTGCCTCCCCAGGGGGGCCGTAAGCACCCTTACCAGGACTGCATCCAGATCGACACCAGCCAGATCCTGTTCATCTGCGGCGGCGCCTTCGTGGGCCTCGAGGATTTGATCCAGCGGCGCATGGGCCGCAATGCGATCGGCTTCCTGCCCGAGGGCGGCCAGAGCCGTCCCCGCCACGGCAAGGAGCGTCAGGCCGCCGAAGCCCTGCGCCACCTCGAACCCGACGACCTGGTGCGCTACGGCCTGATCCCGGAATTCATCGGCCGGCTGCCCGTCACCGCCGTGCTTGAGCCCCTCGATCAGCGGGCCCTTGAGGCGATCCTCACCGAACCGCGCGATGCCCTGGTGAAGCAGTTCCAGACCCTCCTCAGCATGGACAACGTGCGCCTGGAGTTCGAGCCCGGCGCCGTCGAGGCGATCGCCACCGAGGCCCACCGCCGCAAGACCGGCGCCCGCGCCCTGCGGGGCATCGTGGAAGAGCTGATGCTTGATGTGATGTACGACCTCCCCTCCCGCCGCGACGTGAAGAGCTTCACGATCACGCGGGAACTGGTGGAGCAGCGCAGCCGCGCCCAGGTGGTGCCCCTGGGCGGCGGCGAGCTGGAGGAGCAGGCGAGCGCCTGAGTTCTGGGCCCAATCAGGGAACCTCAGGAGAAACCCGAGCCGTTGTGAACCACGGGAGGGCCCGTTCTCGACCTGGCCCCATGGGCCTTCGTTGAGACGCAGCACCTCTGCTGGGACTGGGGCGCTGGGGTGGTGCAATCCCCACCAGCACTGGGGGGGCACAGGAGCCGGGGTCGGGGCGATGCTGGAAAGCGTCCGACTCCCCGGAGACCACCCCAGCCTTGGCCCTCGCCGACCACCTGCAGGCCCCCCGCCAGCACGGCCTGTTCAACCATCACGGCATCGACCTGGGCGACGGCACGGTGGCCCACTACCTGGAGGGCCGCGCCATCCTGCGCAGCCCTCTGGAAGAGTTCAGCCGCAGCCAACAGATCACGGTGGTGGAGTACCCAGAGGAGGAGGTTTCAGCGCCGGGGGTCACCGTGCGGCGGGCGATGGGCCGGCTGGGGGAGCAGAACTACAACCTACTGTTCAACAACTGCGAGCACTTCGCCCACTGGTGCAAGACCGGCCGCCACCGCAGCAACCAGGTGGAGGGCTGGCTCCACACCGGCAGCCTCGGCGCCCTGGCCTTCGGCCAATTCGTGCCGGCCGCCCTGCTCACCGGTGTGCGGATGCTGCTGCGGCAGGGCATCACCGTGGAGCCGGAACAGCTGGAAAAAGGCCGCGACCTGGCCCTCAAAAGCCTTGAACAGCTCGATGGCCTGCGGGCCAAGCTGCAGGGAAAGCTGGAGGAGGAGCTCGCCAAGGCCGAGCTGCGCTGGGGCAGCAGCGAGCAACCCAGTGATCAGTTCATGCAGCTGCGGCTCGCCGCCCAGAAGCTGGCGGACCAGCTCAGCCAGGTGGAGGAGCTGGAGGCGAAGTTAGAGAAGATACTGAGACCCCAGGAGGAAACAACAGCGAACACCGTTATCGACCTCGACCCCCTAGACTGAGGCAATCGGAAATACGTGCAACATCAAGCAAAATAACAAGCAAACATCACGCCACCCGTAGTCCAAAGCCCCTTTGTCGTGCACTGTTTGACGTGCACTGTTCGTCGTGCACCATTTGCCGTGCACTGACTGAGCGGGCGGCCAGAAGGACTGATTGACTGCCAAAGCGCAAGCCGGACCCGGAAGCAGAAAGCAAATGCCACGGCCATCGGACGGACGGCAAAGCGCTCTTTGTCACTAAGGTATTGACACTTTTGAGAAATGATGATCGACCAAATAAGCACTGTACCCTTCCTGAAGGATCCTCCTGGCGTGGGTGGTAATTTCCCAACCCGATCAAGAATTTTAATGCCAAGCGGAGCTCAGTATCTTCGCTGCACGAGTTTGTCGGCATGACCCCGGCCTACCAACCCCTCCACCATAAATACCGCCCCCAGCGGCTCTCGGAGCTGGTGGGCCAGGAGGCCATCGCCGCCACCCTGGGCAACGCCCTGCGCACCGGGCGGATCGCACCTGCCTATCTGTTCAGCGGCCCCCGCGGCACCGGCAAGACCTCCAGCGCTCGCATCCTGGCCCGCTCGCTCAACTGCGTGGCCAGCGAGGGGCCCACGCCCGAGCCCTGCGGCACCTGTGAGCTCTGCACCTCGATCGCCGCTGGCAACGCCCTCGACGTGATCGAGATCGATGCCGCCTCCAACACCGGTGTCGACAACATCCGCGAGCTGATCGAGCGCTCCCGTTTCGCGCCGGTACAGGCCCGCTGGAAGGTCTATGTAGTGGACGAGTGCCACATGCTCTCGACTGCAGCGTTCAACGCCCTGCTCAAGACCCTGGAGGAGCCCCCACCGCGGGTGGTGTTCGTGCTGGCCACCACCGATCCCCAGCGGGTGCTGCCCACCATCCTTTCGCGCTGCCAGCGCTTTGATTTTCGCCGCATCCCCCTGGAAGCCCTTGAACGGCACCTCACCTGGATCGCCGAACAAGAAGCGATCGGCATCACCCCCGAAGCCCTGCAGGTGGTGGCCCAGCGGGCCCAAGGCGGCCTGCGCGACGCCGAGAGCCTGCTGGATCAGCTCAGCCTGCTACCGCCACCGATTGAGCCCCTGGCCGTGTGGGAACTCCTGGGGGCCGTGCCTGAACAGGAATTGCTGCTGCTGGCCCGGGCCATGGCCGATGCTGAGCCGTTGGGGGTGATCGAGGCCTGCCGCCAGCTGCTGGAGCGGGGCCGCGAACCCTCCGCCGTGCTGCAGGGCCTGGCCGGATTGCTCCGGGATCTGCTGCTGGCCGGAGTGGCGCCGGATCGCCTGGAGCTCACCAGCGTGTCGCCGGCCCTACGGCCGGAACTACCTGCCGTGGCTCGATCGATCGGCAAGGCCCGCCTGCTCCACTGGCAGGCCCAGCTCAAGGGCAGCGAGCAGCAGCTGCGCCACAGCGTGCAGCCGAGGCTCTGGCTGGAGGTGCTGCTATTGGGGTTGCTGGCCGATCCCGCGGCAGGGGCAGAACCCAGCCGAGGCGCCGGAGTTGCGGCAGTCCAGGGACGGGAAGCCGCTGGAGCCCACTCCCCAGGGATGGCACCCCAACCGGCGCCGACCCCGGTGGCTCCCCAGGCCACGGAAACCAGAGCGGCTTCAACGGCCACCCCAGGCTCGCGACCCGCTCCGGCCTTAGCCAGCGATCCCGGCAGCGGGATCAGACCGGAACCACCCCCCACACCCCAGGGTTCCTCGGGCAGCCCGATTCCCGAACCTGCCGCGGCCCCGGCCCCTCAGAACCTGGGCGAACTCTGGCAGCAGATCCTGGCGGGCCTGGAGCTGCCCTCCACCCGGATGCTGCTCTCCCAGCAGGCCCATCTGCATCGCCTCGACGATCGCCGTGCCGTGGTGCGGGTATCCGGTAATTGGATCGCGATGGTGCAGAGCCGGCTTCCCCTGCTGGAAGGTGCCCTGGCCAGGGCCCTCGGCAGCTCCAGGCAGGTGACGCTGGAAGCCGGCGATGCAGCCCCTCCGGCTGGTTCAACCCCGGCTCAGGCGCCTGATCGGCCACCGGTCGTCGAGGCGGCAACAGCGCCGGAAGCTCCGGCTGGATCGGGCGCGTCCCCGGCCGCCATCGAGGCTGGTGCGGCAGGCGAGCCGCAGGTCGGCCAGCAATCGGCCAGACCCGGCCCCTCACCAGTCCCGGCGGCACCGGAGACGGGAGCCGCCCCGGCGGAGTCGGTGGGAAGTCCTGGGGAGCCAGAAGCTCCAGCCCCAGCACCTCCAGGTAAGCAAGCCTTCCATGAACCTTCGAAACTGGATCAGAAAGCCCGCCAACTGGCTGACTTCTTCAATGGCGACGTGGTCAACGCATCACCCGATCCCTGAACCGACCGTGAGCAGCCTCTGCCTGGAGGATCGCCACAACGGCGAGCCGATTCAGGGACCCTCGGCCGCCAGAGGAGCGATCCCATCGGAGTCGAGGTTCTCCTCAAGAGTGCCGACCAGAAGGTCCTCCTCCTGCTCCACCCCAGCAGCCCCGTGCGACGTCTTCGCCCACACAAGGTTCTTGGGCAGCAGGGCCATCTTCAACGCCACCCACGGGATCACCACGAACCAGTGCATCAGATAGCCCATCGCCAGGGCGATGTTGAGAGGGGTGGGTTTGGGCAGCGGTGGACCCTCGGCTGAGCGGCCGCAGCCCACAGCGATCGAAAAGCCTGATAGGCCCAGCGCCACCACTGAGAAGGGCCACATCCCCGGCGGTGTGCCGGTGAGCAGGGCACCGGCAAGATCCGCCACGGCCATCACCGGCAGCACGTACTGGAGCACGAAGAAGGCCGCCAGATCGCGCTTCTGGGCGCCATTGAGGCGGTCGGAAACCAGCTGGACGCCGTAATCCAGGAAGCGCTGCAGGCCACCTTCGGCCCAGCGCTGACGCTGGCGCCAGAGGGCCGGAAGGCTCAGAACGGCCTCCTCGCTCACAGGCGGATTCCAGAGCACCCCCACCGGCTGGCCAGCCAGCAAGAGGCGGAAGCTGAGGTCGAGGTCGTCGGTGATGGTGGCCTCGTTGAAACCGCCGGCGGCGTGCACCGCATCGCGGCGTAGCAACTGGCCATTGCCCCGCAGCTCGGCCACGCCGCCGCGGGCCAGGCGGCCCTCCTGGATGAAGGCATCGAAGGCCATCTCCATCGCTTGGGCGCGAGTGAGCCAGTTGGCCTCGGCATTCACCTCGGCCTTGCGCAGCTGCACCGCCGCCCAGCCGCCTGATTCGGCATAGGGGATCAGGCGCTCGAGCAGATCGGGTTGGAGGTCGGCATCGGCGTCGAGCACCAGCAGCCAGCGGCCCTGGAGTTGCTGCAACACCAGATTGAGGGCCCCGGATTTGCCGCCACCGGCATCGCGACTGCGGCGCAGCACCCGCAGCTGGGGATGGAGGGCCTGGAGGTCGGCCAGGCGCTGGGGGGTGCGGTCCTCGCTGCCATCGTCGATCACCCACAGGCGCAGCTGCTCCGTGGGCCAACGCAGGCGAAGCACCCGCTCCACCAGCCGACCGATCACCGCCTCCTCATCGCGGGCGGCCACCACCACATCCACGGCCGGAGGCGACCCCTCCAATGCGGCCGTGGTAAACGCAGGGGCCCCCTGAGGCCTCAAGAACACCGTGCGCACCGCGTAAACACCCAGCAACCCCGCCAGGCCAAGGGCCGGCAGCAACCTGCCGACGGGGCCCAGCCCATGGGGGAGAACTCCCGCCACCCCACAGGCCAAAAGGAAAAGGGCGGCCTTGGGGCGGCGGCGATTATCGGAGCTGCCGCCTCCCATGCCATCAACAAAACTGGAGCAACTTTAAAGCTCTGTTGCCGGGAGATGGGAAGGCTCCTCTCCACACAGGCATCGGGACAGGCATCGGGGCCATCGATCAGGCAGGCGCTGAACCTGCCAAAACGGAGCCAGGAAGGACTCTGTCAGCAGGTGATCGGGCCTGGAACGGGGTTCGGCAAAGGTCTTTCCCCACTCGATCAGCCCCCGCCCTGAAGGGCTGATCCGATCGCCTCCAGGGGCTGCAGCGCCGTGCCTGGGTAGTAGTGCTGCAAGATCCGGTCGCTGCTCCAGCCGCGGCGGGCCAGGTCGATCGCGCCGGCCTGGGAAAGTCCGGCCCCATGGCCGAAGCCTCCGCCCTCCAGGCGCCAGACTCCCTCTCCAGCCGGCGTGAGGGTGAACAAGGTGCTGGGCAACTCCCGCAAGGTGCGGCGGATCGCATCACGCCGCAGCACCACCCGGCCGGCGCTGCCACCGATCTCGAGGGCCACCACCCGGCCGCTGGCCCCGCGCTCGAGCACCCGGATGCTGCCCACTGCCCCCACGGCGGTTCCCCGGGCCGCCATGGCCTCGGCGAGGCGGCCGGCCGTGAGCTGCCGCTGCCAGCGGAAGCGGGGATGGTCGGCTCCATAGGCCCCGCCATCGCCCTGTAACAACGACGGCAGGGCCTTTGCTGCCAGGGGGAGGGGCCAGCGAAGGGCCGCGGCGGGCGGCGCGTCCACAAAGGGACGCAGATAGGGCACTGGCTCCACGTCCCAGGCCTCCTCCAGACCCGCCGTCACGCCACCGTTAGTGGCGTGATAAACCGCCTGGATGGGCCCTCCGGCGGCGGTGAGCACCTGGCCTCGGGTCGCCACGATCGCCGCCCGCACCGAGGCGCTGGCCTGGCCGGGATCGCTATACACCTGGCATTGGGTATCGGCGCAGAGGTGGTAGCCATCCACGCCGTAGCGGATGAGGTTCTTCACGGCCCAGGTACGAGCCAGCACCGCCTGGGCGGCCAGGGCTGCCGGCGGGGAGCCGGCCCCGATCTCATGGGGCACCACCCCCTCGAGGTAACGCTCCAGGGGCACCTCCTCCAGCAGGGTCCAACCGCCGTGGGCATCGGACTGGAGGCGGAAGGGTCCGCCGTAGCGGCCGTCCTGCCATAGGAGTCCGGCAGGGGCCTCGATCCGAATCGGCCCCTGCAGCACCACCGCACCCTCGGGACGACGCAGTTCCAGCATCAGGCGCCGGCTCTCGCGACGCTCCACCAGGCGGGTGGAGAGATCGGACGGAGCCGGGCTGTCGGGCGCGGCCCACACCTCCCACTCCGCCGGCCGGGCGATCCGGGGTTGGGCACCGGCGGCCGCCCAGCGGCGGGCCGCTGCCTCGGCGCTCTCGTAACTGGCGAAGGGCCCTAACACCCGTCGCCGCAGCGTGAAGGGCTGGGGCAGGGGCAGCCAGCGCCAGTGCAGCGTGAAGGCCGGCGCCATGAAGCGCTGGCCGGCCCCATCTACCAGGCTGAGCTCCCCGGTGGCGGCACGGAGCCGCATCGGTGCAGCAGGTGGCTCGGGAGAAGAATTGCCATGGCGGGGCCCCAAACGGGATGCCAGCGCCACCCAGAGCACGGGGTTGCCGGCCTGAACGGCTGGCGGTGGCGGCACGGACCAGTTGAGAGGAGCCGGCTCCACCGCACCACTGCCGAAAGGCAGAGGTGGCGGCATCACCGTTGGAAGGGGAGCGCGATCCGAAGCCTGGCAGCCACCGTTCAGCAACAGCACCAGCCCCAGCAGCCAGCGGAGCGACCTTTGCCCTGGCACGGTGGCAGACGGGCTTGGACGGGATGGGTGGCAGCGGGCCATCGGATGGGACTTGGAGAAAGGTTGAGTCGCGTCGTACTCTGCTTGTTTGTGCCTGCGCCGATCGCAATGCCGAAGCTCAAGACCCGCAAAGCGGCCGCCAAGCGGTTCAAGGTGACCGGCAGCGGCAAGTTCGTGCGCCGGCACGCCTTCCGCAACCACCTGCTCGACCACAAGAGCCCTAAGCGCAAGCGCTGGCTCGGCACCATGGCGGTCGTCGACGAGCGCGACGCCGACAATGTGGCCCTGATGATGCCTTACGCCTGAAGCGATCCCTGATCGTCTCCCCGCCGGGATCCTGAGGCGCTGAAACCGCGCTAGAAAACATTCTCATCCCAGCTTTTCCCCAACCCTTCGTTCTGATCCATGGCCCGCGTCAAGAGGGGCAACGTCGCCCGTAAACGCCGCAACAAGATCCTTCGTCTCGCCCGGGGTTTCCAGGGCAGCAACGGCAGCCTCTTTCGCACCGCTAACCAGCGGGTGATGAAGGCGCTGTGCAACGCCTACCGCGACCGTCGCCGCCGCAAGCGCGACTTTCGCCGCCTCTGGATCGCCCGCATCAACGCAGCGGCCCGGCTCAACGGCACCAGCTACAGCCGCCTGATCGGCGGTCTGAAGAAGGCCGATGTCCGCATCAACCGCAAGATGCTCGCCCAGCTGGCCGTGGCCGACCCCGCCAGCTTCACCACGGTGGTGAGCGCCGCCGGACGCTGAGCGCCGGCATCCCATGCAGGAACTGCTTCCCCAGGCCTATCTGATCGGCCTGATCGTGCTGCTAGGCGCCGCCGCCGTGCTCGTGGGCCGGCAGATCCTGCGGGTCCGTAAGGACGAACAGGCCTTCGCCCGTCTCGGCTCCGCTGGTCCCGGTGGTGCTCCGCCGAACGATTCGGTTGGCCTCTATGAGCTGGCCTCCGTGCAGCTGCGCAAACGGCTCTACGGCCAGGCGGTGGACAATCTCAAGCTGGCCCTGCGCAAGGCCCAAGCCGAAAAGGCGCCTGATGAGGCCAGGGCCTTGATCGAAAATGCCTACGGCTTTGCCCTGGCAGCCGAGAGCAAGTTCCCCGAAGCGATTCGCCACTACCGGAGCGCCCTGCAGATCAAGCCCGACTATCCGGTAGCCCTCAACAACCTGGCCTACGCCCTAGGGAAACTGGGGGAACCACAGGAGGCCCGGGACGCCTACGCGAGGGTGCTTGATCTTGAACCGGCCAACAGCACGGCCCGCAAGGGCATCAAAACCATGGATCGGCGTGTGGGTGACCCAACCAAAGCCGCCCCCAAAGGCAAAGAAGTGCCATCCGCCGCCAGCGGCAAGCGAGGGGGCAAGGGCATCAACAAGAGCGGTTTATAGAGGCCTGCTGCAGCATCGGTTCAACAGCAACTCAGGCCCTGTGCGTCTACTTGCTGCGAGCCATTGTGCGGTCCGTCGATGAGGAGCCACAAGCCGGGGTTCCTCTCACCACAGGCCGCGAATCGGTTCTGCCTGCGGGCCCGTATCGGAGGCCAGCTTCTGGGAACCGGGAACCGGCAGCAACTGCAGGCGTCCCCCCATCATGGTTAGCCGATCGGCATTCCAGCCCGAAAGGCTCAAACCCTGCAGCCCCTGAAAGGTTCCACCGGTGCCCAGATCCGCCCCTGGAGCCTCCCCGAGAACCAGCAGATCCAGCTGATCAGACTTGGCATTGAGATTGCCCTGCACCGGGGAGGCGACACCGCCGATGGTGATCGTGCCCCGCATCACCACCATCTGACCCGCGGAACTGGTGGAGCCGAGCGACAAACTCACGGGCACCGGCACACCACCGTCGAACGGCGTGTAGCTGCCATTCCAGAGGCGGGGAATCTCGATGGCGATCAGGCCGGCGCGGGCGATCGGATCAAAGGTTTCCACCGGCGAGGATTCGATCAGCAGGGCTCCTGAATCCCGAGCAGGGGAACCAAGGCGGCTGGAGGGGGGCACCACGGGCGCATAGGCATCGCTCGGCAGGGGCGAGAGGGCCAGCAGCATGGGCAGAGCCGTGGGTACGAGCGGCAGCGGCATGGCTTCGGATCACGGGGCCAGACCGCAGACTAAGGGTGCTGAGCGCCCCGCGTCCTCCGGTCTTGAACTCTTCCGCTCCCCTTCCCAGCGCAGCGCCCATTCCTGCGGCTCAGACAACCCTCGGCGCGAGCTCGCCAGCCACCACCGTGGCCAGCGAGCCACCGCTCCAGATCGGCGGCCGGAGCTTCCGCAGCCGCCTGATGACGGGCACCGGCAAATACCCCTCTCTGGAGGTGATGCAGGCCAGCCTGGCCGCGAGCAGCTGCGAGATCGTGACCGTGGCGGTTCGGCGGGTGCAGAGCCAGGCCGCGGGCCACGGCGGCCTGATGGAGGCGATCGACTGGAGCCGGATCTGGATGCTGCCCAACACCGCCGGCTGCGCCACCGCCGAGGAGGCGATCCGGGTGGCCAGGCTCGGCCGCGAGCTGGCGAAACTCGCCGGCCAGGAGGACAACACCTTTGTGAAGCTGGAGGTGATCCCGGACAGCCGCCACCTGCTGCCGGATCCGATCGGCACCCTGCAGGCGGCCGAGCAACTGGTGAAGGAGGGCTTCACGGTGTTGCCCTATATCAATGCCGACCCCCTTCTAGCCCGCCACCTGGAGGAGGCCGGCTGCGCCACGGTGATGCCGCTGGGTTCTCCGATCGGCTCGGGCCAGGGGATCCGCAACGCAGCCAACATCGCCTTGATCATCGAGAACTCGCGGGTGCCGGTGGTGGTGGACGCCGGCATCGGCGTGCCCAGCGAGGCCGCCCAAGCCATGGAGATGGGGGCCGATGCCCTCTTGATCAATAGCGCCATCGCCCTGGCGGATGATCCTGCCGCGATGGCGCGTGCCATGGCCCTGGCCTGCGAGGCCGGGCGAATCGCCTTCCGGGCCGGGCGGCTGCCGGTCCGGGCGGAGGCCAGCGCCAGCTCCCCCCACGAGGGGCGGCTGGGGGCGGCTGTCTCGGGCGCAGGAGTGTGAAGCGTCTGGTGACAGATCCGAGGCGGATGGAAGGGGGCCCGGAAACCCTCCATAAGGTTTCCCGAACCCCATCCGTTCCACCATGCAGGTCACCGAAGAAGACGGCGGCAAGCTGAATGCCTTCGCCCGCGAACCCCGCATGGTGGTGATCGAGAAGGGAGAAGCCAACGGGCAGAGCCGCCTGCTGCTAATCGGCGGCGTGGTCCTGGTGGTGGTGCTGGTGGCCGTGGCCGCAGGGATCAGCTGATCCAGCAAACCCTGCTGAATCCTGCAACGCCGGTGGAAAACCCGTGGAGCCAGGGAAACGCCCTGTGCCTGCGGCGACCTGCGAAGCGTGCCTGGCCGAAACGGCGACCCTCCGAGGGGGCCGAGCTGGAGGCCTGTAGTAGCTTGCCTGCGGGCAATGGCTCGACTAGGAGACAGGGGTGAAGGTTCTCGTTCTCGGCGGCGATGGCTTCTGCGGGTGGCCCTGTGCGGTGAACCTGGCGGACGCCGGTCACGATGTGGTGATCGTTGACAACCTCAGCCGCCGCAAGATCGACATCGATCTGGAGGTGGAATCCCTCACGCCGATTACCACGATCAACGAGCGGCTGCGGGCCTGGGATCAGGTGGGCGGCAAGGCGATGCGCTTTGTGCACCTGGACATCGCCCGCGAGTACGACAGGCTGCTGAGCCTGCTGCGCAGCGAGCGACCGGAGGCGGTCGTGCATTTCGCCGAACAGCGGGCGGCCCCCTATTCGATGAAATCCAGCGCCACCAAGCGCTACACGGTTGACAACAACGTCAACGGCACCCACAACCTGCTGGCCGCCATTGTGGAGAGCGGCCTTGATGTGCACATCGTGCACCTCGGCACCATGGGGGTTTATGGCTACGGCTCCCATCGCGGCGCCACCATTCCCGAGGGCTACCTCACGGTGGAGGTGCCCCAGGCCGATGGCAGTCGTTTCACCGAAAAGATCCTGCACCCCACGGATCCCGGCAGCGTTTATCACATGACCAAAACGCTCGATCAACTGCTGTTTTATTACTACAACAAGAACGATTCGATCCGGGTCACCGATCTGCACCAGGGGATTGTTTGGGGCACCAACACGGCCCTCACCGACAGGGATCCCCGTCTCACCAACCGCTTCGATTACGACGGTGACTACGGCACCGTGCTCAATCGCTTTCTGATGCAGGCGGCGATTGGTTATCCCCTCACCGTGCACGGCACCGGCGGCCAGACCCGCGCCTTCATCCACATCCGGGATTCGGTGCGCTGCGTGCAGTTGGCCCTCGAAAATCCACCGACCATCGGCGAGAAGGTGAAGATTTTCAATCAAATGACCGAGAGCCATCAGGTGGGTCAACTGGCCCAGAAAGTGGCGGACCTCACCGGTGCTGAGATCCGCTTCCAGGCCAACCCTCGCAAGGAGGCGATCGAAAACGACCTGATCGTGGACAACCGCTGCTTCATTGAGCTCGGGCTCCAGCCGACCACCCTCGACGACGGGCTGCTGGCCGAAGTGGTGGACGTGGCCCGCCGCTGGGCGGACCGCTGCGACCGCTCCCGCATCCCCTGCCTTTCCGCCTGGACCAGCCGCCAGGCGGAAGCCCTCCGCACCCACGCCTGACCACACGAACCCTGTGAGGATCGCCTTCTTCACCGAAACCTTCCTGCCAAAGGTTGACGGCATCGTCACACGGCTCACCAAGACCCTGCCCCACTTGGTGGAGGCCGGCGACGAGGTGCTGATCTTCTGCCCGGAAGGAGCCCCCGACAACCATGCCGGTGCCCAGGTGGTGGGGGTGCCGGCCATGCCCCTTCCCCTCTACCCCGAACTCAAGCTGGCCCTCCCCCGGCCGGCAGTCTCGGAAGCCCTCGAACGGTTCCGGCCCGATCTGGTGCATGTGGTGAACCCGGCGGTGCTGGGTTTGGGAGGCATCTGGCTAGCCAAGACCCGCAACCTGCCCCTGGTGGCCAGCTACCACACCCACCTGCCCAAATACCTTGAGCACTACGGCATGGGCATGCTGGAACCTCTGCTCTGGGAGCTGCTCAAGGCCGCCCATAACCAGGCCGAGCTGAACCTCTGCACCTCTACCGCCATGGTGGACGAACTAGCCGCAAAGGGGATTGAACACACCGCCCTCTGGCAGCGGGGAGTCGACACCGAATTGTTCCGGCCCGAGCTGGCCAGCCCGGCCATGCGGGAGCGACTCCATGGCGGTCACAGCGACACGGGCAACCTGCTCCTCTACATCGGCCGCCTCTCGGCCGAAAAGCAGATCGAGAGGATCCGCCCTGTGCTGGAGGCCCTGCCGGAAGCCCGCCTGGCCCTGGTAGGCGATGGCCCCCACCGCCAGCAACTGGAGCGGGTGTTCGAGGGAACGGCCACCACCTTCGTGGGCTACCTGAGCGGCGATGCTCTGGCTTCGGCCTACGCCAGTGGCGACGCCTTCGTGTTTCCCTCCAGCACCGAGACCCTGGGCCTGGTGCTGCTGGAGGCCATGGCGGCCGGCTGCCCCGTGGTGGGTGCCAACCGCGGCGGCATCCCCGACATCGTGACCGATGGCGTCAACGGGCGCCTCTACGAACCCGACCAGCCCTCCAGCCTGATCACCGCTGTGCAAAGGCTGCTGGGCGACCAGGCCAGCCGCGGCCAGTTGCGCCAGTCGGCCCGCTTCGAGGCTGAACGCTGGGGCTGGGCCGGAGCCACGGCCCAGCTGAGGGGTTACTACCGACAGGTTCTGAAGCAGAGGCCCCTGGCGCTGGCTGCCTGACATCGGTCCCCAAGAGCCCCGCTGCAGGCTTGCGAGCCCTCCGGTGCAGAGGCAACGCGAAAGTCCACAGCCTCAGGGAGTCCGGGGTGCCGCCTCCCCCGAGTTGCTGCCGGCAGGCGGATGAAACCAGGCCTCCATCATGATCTTCACCATCGGCGCCGCCACGGTGCCGCCGTAACCGCCGGAGTTCTCACCGAAGGCCACGATCACCAGGTTGGGCTTACCGGCCGGGGCATAGCCACCGAACCAGGCATGGTCGGGGCGGGGCGGATCCTCGCCGGTGCCGGTTTTGCCGGCCACCGGCGGCAGGGTGGAGTCGTTGAGGATCTTGGCCGTTCCCTCGGTGACCACCATCCGTAGGCCCTCCCGCAGCACCCTGAGGGTCTCGGGCCTGAGCCCCAGCCAGCGGCGGGGCATTGGACGCTCCACCAGATGGGGCGTCACCAGCCAGCCGCCATTGGCCACCGCGGCGTATAGCCGGGCCATCTGGATCGGTGTCACGGTCACGGCGCCCTGGCCGATCGCGGAGGTGATCGTATCCACCGAGTTCCAGGGTTCACCGATCACCTTCTTCTTCCAGGCGGGATCCCCCAGCAGGCCGGCACTCTCCTCATCAATGATCTCCACGCCGGTATGGCTTCCGTAGCCCATGCGGCGGGCTGCCTTGAAGAGCTCATCGGGCCCCACTTTGAGGCCCATAAGGTAATAAAAACTGTTGCTGCTCACCGCCAGAGCCTTCTCGAAACCGATGGAGCCATAGGCGCCATGGTCGCTGTAGCACTGACCGTCATAACAAAAGCTGCTCATGGTGGGCAGGGTGGAACCGGGGCTGAACTTGCCCGATTCCAAACCGGCGATGGTGGAAACGATCTTGAAGGTGCTGGCCGGAGGAAATGCCTGGAAGGCCCGGTTGAGCATGGGAGCCTGCGGGCGGTTGAGGTCATTCCACTGGGCCGTGGTGGGGCCATTGGCGAACAGGTTGGGGTCGAAGGTGGGGCGGCTGGCGATGGCCAGAATCGCTCCGGTCTGGGGATCGAGGGCCACGATCGCCCCCTTCGCCACGGTGTCGAGGGCCCGCTCGGCGGCGCGCTGAAGATTGAGATCGATCGTGAGCCGCAGATCACGGCCGGGGCGGGCCGGCTTGTCGCCCAGCACCCGCTGCACCCTGCCGGCGGCATTCACCTCCAGCTGTTGGCCGCCCCATTCGCCCCGAAGGTGGGATTCATAGGTGCGCTCCAGGCCCGACCGACCGATGCGGTCGCTGAGGCGATAGCCCTTCTCCTTCAGCCTGCTGTACTCCTCCTCGGTGAGATTGCTGGTGTAGCCGATCACATGGGCCGCAAGCTTGCCGTTGGGGTAACTGCGCAGCACGTCGATCGACACCTCCGCCCCAGGCATCGAGGCCGCCTGTTCGCGGAATCGGAGCACCTGCAGGGGTGTGAGGGGCCCCGTCAGGGGCACATGGAAACCATCGTCATCCCCCTGATGCATGCGGCGCTGCAGCTCCAGCTGCTCGGCCGGAATCCCCAACAACCCCGACAACCGATCCCGCAGCGAAGGCCAGAGCCGCTCCTGGGTGAGCCGGGGCTGGTAATAAAGGCGATAGGTGAGGCGGTTGGTGGCCAGCACCTGGCCGGTGTGATCGAGCAGCCGGCCGCGCACCGGGTCCCGGGGGATCAGCCGGATCCTGTTCTCATCAGCCATGGCCCTGTGCTCCTGGCCATGGAGGAGCTGCAGCCAGGCCAGCCGTAGCACAATGGCCGAGCAGAGCAACAACACCAGGGCCATCAGCAGCCCTGGCTGCCGACCCACACCGGTCTGGCGGACATGGCCGTAGCTGATCAGGGGCATCAGACGAGTCGCCGCTCCAGCTCAGCCAGCCGGGCGGAAATTTTCGCCAGGGTGCTGTGGAGTTCCGTGCCGTCATCCGCCCCTGGCTGCGGTGGCACCGGCACCGGGCCAGCGGCCCACGAGCCCTCTCGATCATCCGCTGGAGCGGGAGTCTGACCTTCCCGCACCTCCACCTCAACTTTCACCACGGGATTGCCGAGGCCGGGCTGGAAGCGGTCCAGGGTCTGGCGCACCTGACTGGCCACCGGTTCACCCTCCTGACGGAGGCGGTCCAGGGAGGTGGAAGGATCGTCCCCGAAGGCCGCCAGCACCTCCTTGGGGCCACCCTTGCGTGCCCTCTCCACCACGGCGAGCCCCACCGGCAGCACGTCCTGCATGAGGGTGAGGCGCAGGGTGTCGAGGGGGTCGGCAGCCATGGGGCCCGGAACTGGTTCTCCAGTCTGCCGTGAAGATCCCCGGGGCGGTCAACGGCCCGGTCGCTGAATCCCCGGATCCACCAGAACCGCCTGGCACGGACGCTGGCTACCCACCCACCAGCCACCGGCAGCTGCCAGCACCAGCAGGAGGGAGAGGGGCAGCAGGGCCCGGCGTGTGGCCGGCAGACCGAACCACTCCATCCAGTCGCGCAGCACCCTGTCGCGGTCGAAACGGCGCCGTTCCCGAAGCCCCTGCTGTTCCCGCCGCCTCAAGGCCCGCTCCACCCAACGCTCGAAGGCCTTTTTCTTGGTGACGGCCATCTTGCGCTCCACCTCCAGCAGCTGGCCGGGGTTGAGCTCGGGGTTGAAGGTGCAGATCAGCTCCAGGGTCTTGAGGAACATCTCCACAGCCCCATCCTTGATCGGGCGTTCGTGGTCATCAAGCAGGGACCAGTCGAGCTCGGGGTAGAAGCGCAGACGGTTGGCCTGGATCTGCTCCTCGGGGAGCTGGCCGGGTTCCCGCAGCCAGCGGTCCGTGTTGGCATCGAAGCGGCGCCAATAGAGGAAGGGGTTGAGGTACACCGTCTTGCCACCCACCAAGATGCTGTCCTGCTGCAGACGGCGCTGCAGCTGGGGATCCGGATCGGTGCTGACGGTGGAAGGTGCGACGGCTGTCACGGGGCCGAGCTCAGGTGCCCGATGGTATCGGGAGCGGGCGGGCCGGGCCAGCCCGGTGGATCAGTAGCCCGATCCGTGAGCGAAGACCGGACCCGCGGCCCTACTCCCACTCGATCGTGCCAGGGGGCTTGCTGGTGATGTCGAGCACCACCCGGTTCACCCCCTTCACCTCGTTCACGATCCGATTCGAGATGTGCTCGAGCAGGTCGTAGGGAAGGCGCGACCAGTCGGCGGTCATGCCATCTTCGGAAGACACGCAACGCAGCACCACCGGGAAGGCGTAGGTGCGCTTGTCGCCCATCACCCCCACGCTGCGCACCGGCAGCAGCACGGCGAATGCCTGCCAGATCTCGTTATAGAGGCCGGCATCGCGCACTGCCTCGCGCACGATCAGGTCGGCATCGCGAAGGATATTGAGCTTCTCGCTGGTCACCTCCCCCAGGATGCGGATCGCCAGGCCAGGCCCTGGGAAGGGGTGGCGGCCCACAATCTCCTGGGGCAGGCCGAGGCTGCGACCCACCTTGCGCACCTCGTCCTTGAACAGGCGGCGCAAGGGTTCCACCAGCTTGAACTGCAGGTCCCTAGGGAGGCCGCCCACGTTGTGGTGGCTCTTGATCTTCACCGCCACCCGCTCACCGGTCTTGGGGTCGATATTGGTGCCGGCGCTCTCGATCACATCGGGGTAAAGCGTGCCCTGGGCCAGGTAATCGAAGGGGCCGAGGCGCTTGCTTTCCTCCTCGAACACGCGGATGAATTCGGCGCCGATCAGCTTGCGCTTCTCCTCCGGATCGGTGACGCCAGCCAGCTTGTTGATGAAGCGCTCGCGGGCATTGATGTATTCCACATTGATGTGGAAGCGCTTGTCGAAGAACTCCACCAGAAACTCGGGCTCCCCTTTGCGCATGAAGCCCTGGTCAATGAACATGCAGGTGAGCTGATCGCCGATCGCCCTGTGCAGCAAGAAGGCCAGGGTGGAGGAATCCACGCCCCCGGAGAGGGCCAGCAGCACCCGCTTCTCGCCCACCTGGGCCCGCACATCGGCGATCGCCTCGTCGATGAAGGCGGCAGTGGTCCAATCGGGGATGCAATCGCAGACGTGATACACGAAATTGCGGATCAGGGCCATGCCGCAGCTGGAGTGCACCACCTCCGGATGAAATTGCACGCCATACAGACGTCGGCCGAGGTGGGCCACCGCCGCCTCGGGGGTGTTGTCGGTGTGGGCCAGGCGCACGAAGCCCTCCGGCAGGCGCTCCACCGAATCGCCGTGGCTCATCCACATCGTGGAACCGTCGTCCACGTTGGTGAGCAAGTCGGTGGGGTCATCCACGTGCAGCGGCGCCTTGCCGTATTCGGCCCGGCCGGCCGCCACCACCGCCCCACCCAGCTGCTGCACCATCAGCTGCATGCCATAGCAGACCCCCAACACCGGGATGCCCAGGTCCCACAGGGCCGGGTCGCAGCGGGGTGCGCCTTCTTCGTAGACCGAGCTGGGGCCGCCGCTGAGGATGATTCCCTTCGGAGCCAGAGCCCGCAGCTCCTCGGCGGTGATGGTGTAGGGAAGCACGAGGGAGAACACCTCCGTTTCGCGCACCCGGCGGGCGATCAGCTCGGAATACTGGGAACCAAAATCAAGGATCACCAGCCCGGGGGCCCGGGTTGATCCGCTGGTGAGGTCCCGGCCCGCGGCCTGCGGGGAAGCACCGCTCACGTGGACCATCGCAACTCAGAACCGTTGCCTAACCCTAAAGGCCCCCGCTGCAGAGGCTCCTGTCGCCGGCAGCACTGCCGGGGGGCCCGCGGCTGGCCCGTGGATCGTTGGCCCTCAGGCTCTCGATTCCGGAGGAGGCGGGGAGGCGGCGACAACCTCACTCAGCGCCTCCAGCAGAGGTCCGCCGATCGGACCGGCGGCGCAAATGCGGCGGCTGCGGTCGAACAGCACCGCCCCCACCGCCATGGAGCCACCCCCGTGGCGGGCCAGGTAGGAGGCGCTGCGGCTCTCCACTGCGGCCGCGAGCCGGTCGCGCAGCCGCTGGGCCAGGGCCGAATCGGCGGCCTCCAGCTCCGCCAAGGCAGCCTCCACGGTGGCCGCGCTGTGGAGCGCCCGCAGGGGCGGGCCGGCCAGGCCCTCCAGGGCCGCAAAAGCGGTGAGCACTTCGGCGCGGCCATCGGCCAGGTGGTGGTGAGTGTGGAAGATGCCCGCCGCCAGCTTGATCAACTTCCCCTGGTAGCCGAAGAGCAGCAGGCGCCGCACCCCCGCCTCGGCCGCCGCCACCAGCACCGGGCCGATCCAGTTGCCGGCCTTCAGCAGGAGCTGATGGGGGAGCCCGAGCCGGGGCGCCAGATCGAGGCCGTTCTCACCGATCACGAGCACCAGATCACCGCGAAAGCCTGGCTCGTCCACCCTCTGACGCAGGGCCGCCAGGGTGGCCTCCAGCTGATCCGGCGAGGCACCGACCTGCACGGCGGCGCGGGTGCCGATCAGGGCCAGGCCCTCCACCACCCCGAAGGCGGCATTGCTGGTGCGCTCCGCCAGCGCCCGGCCGGCCGGCAGCACCACCCGCAGCTGCAAGCCTTGGCCAGAGGGCACCAGCGGCCGCAGGTTGGCCGCCAGCAGGCGGCGGGCGTAATCCGAAAGGCAGGCATCGCCGCTGGAGGCATGGATGCCAACGCCTTCGCCCGCCTCGATCAACAGCCAGTCCTGCAGGCTGGGTTCGAGCCGCGCTGGGGCTGGGACCGCCTCCCGCCAGCGCAGTAGCACCCACACCACCAAGCCGCGGGTGAGATCGAGGCCCTCGCCCGGATCACAGCGGGCCTGGCCCAGGGCCCAGCCATCCCCCAGAAGCGCCGCAGTCTCGACAGGTACGGCTCCCACGCCCGGTGGCTCCAGCAACTCGAGAGCCACCGCCGGGGCCACCGGCTCCCCCAAGAGCGAGCCGAGGGCCGCCCGGGCGGCGGCCGCCACCCACACCGGCAGGGTGTAGCCGCGGGGCGCAGGGGTGATGTCAGTCATGGGATCCACCCCCGAGGGGGCCAACGGCGACATCACCGGACCTGGGTTGCACGCCACGGGGCCGGCCGGATCGGACACAGCCATCGCACGGAACTCCGGTCACGGAGGAAGGAAGGAACGGGGGATCCATGGCCCAGAAGTCCATGGCCCGGGGAACGTGATTTTTTATGGTGGTCGATTGCGTGCCCAGCCGGCGCCGCAAGCCCCCAGCCACGCCCCCTTCGGGGCCACCCCTACGCGTCCGCGACGCCCCGCCTCCCATGCAGGACAAACTCACCCTGATGATCCCCGGCCCCACGCCGGTGCCGGAAACCGTGCTGCAGGCGCTGGGCCGCCATCCGATCGGCCACCGCAGCGCCGATTTCCAGAAGATCGTGAAGCGCACCACTGAGCAGCTGCAGTGGTTGCATCAAACCAAGAGCGAGGTGCTGGTGATCACCGGCAGCGGCACGGCCGCCATGGAGGCCGGCATCGTGAACACCCTGAGCCAGGGCGATCGGGTGATCTGCGGCGACAACGGCAAATTCGGCGAACGCTGGGTGAAGGTGGCCAAGGCCTACGGGCTGGATGTGCAGGTGATCAAGACCGAGTGGGGCCAGCCCCTCGACCCAGAAGCCTTCAAAGCCGCCCTGGAGGCCGACACCGCCAAGGCGATCAAGGCCGTGATCCTCACCCACTCGGAAACCTCCACCGGGGTGATCAACGACCTGCAGACCATCGCCGCCTATGTGCGGGCCCACGGCAGCGCCCTCACCATCGCCGACTGCGTGACCAGCCTCGGAGCCACCGATGTGCCGATGGACGACTGGGGCGTGGACGTGATTGGCTCCGGTTCCCAGAAGGGTTACATGATGCCGCCGGGCCTCAGCTTCGTGGCGATGGGCCCTCGGGCCTGGCAGGCCTACGAGCGCTCCGACCTGCCGAAGTTTTATCTGGATCTGGGCAAATACCGCAAAGCGGCCGCCGACAACAGCAACCCCTTCACCCCCGCCATCAACCTCTACTTCGCCCTTGAGGCGGCTCTGCAGATGATGGAGAAGGAGGGTCTGGAGGCGATCTTCGCCCGTCACGCCCGCCACCAGCGGGCCACCAGCGCCGCCATGAAGGCGATCGGCCTGCCCCTCTATGCCGCCGAAGGCCACGGCAGCCCGGCGATCACGGCCGTGGCACCGGAGGGCATCGACGCCGAATCACTGCGCAAGGAGGTGAAGAACCGCTTCGACATCCTGCTGGCCGGCGGCCAGGACCACCTCAAGGGCCACGTGTTCCGCATCGGCCACCTGGGCTTTGTCGCCGACCGTGACATCCTCACGGCCGTGGCGGCGATCGAGGCCACCCTGCAGGACCTGGGCCTGGGCAAGGTGGCCACCGGCGCCGGCGTGGCGGCGGCGGCGACCGAGCTGGCGAAGGGCTGAGGCGGGAGCGCGGGGGGCCGGGGGATGCGCACCCCGGCCGATCGACGCCGCCAGAGCTTGCTAAGGTTCCGAGGACAAACAAATAGCTCAAGCTTCCGACAAGAGCGGCAGCAAAAGGCCTCCAACACGAACAGCGAGATCGAGCCCTCTCATTCTCGTCAGACATTAGAGGCTTGAGCAAGCACAACCAATCAAGTTGTGCCATGCGGGTGTAATTCAGTGGTAGAATGTCAGCTTCCCAAGCTGAACGTCGCCGGTTCGAATCCGGTCACCCGCTTTCATTTAGACGTGGGAAGTTCTACAAATAATCAGATCGTTCCGCCATCCCCCGAAGGCCGGGGGAACAGGCTTTACGCCCACCTAAAGGAGCAAAACGCCATCCAACTGCCCCACACCCGTTTCGATGAATTCGATGCAGAAGAATCGGACTAGCGACCAACGCCGGGCTCCCCCTTTGCCTGCCAGACCGTCTCAAGCCCAAGCCGCAACCAGACCCCACTCCGGACCATCGCGGCCGGCAGCCGTCTAGGTACGAATCCTCAAAGCTCCGGACCGGTCGGGATGGATACCACGGGTGGAGCAGAGCCTGATCAATGTTGGACGCTATAGGACTTTCCACGGCTTCAGCCCTTTCCAGACCATGGTCAGCGCCCTCCCCTTCAACCCTGCCACTTCCAGCGGCGCCTCCCCTACTGGGGCAGCCCAACCCGCCAGCAACCTGAGCATGGATTCCGCCACCGCCTTTGCCGCCATTGCCCTGGCGGCCGTGTCCTGGGATGGGGTGCTCACCATGGCCGGCTCCCGGGCCCTGCGCCACTCGCTCGATTACCGCAAGCCTTACCAGCACTACGGCCAGAAGGCCATGGTGTCCCTGATGGATTCCCTGCTGGCCGAACTACGCCAGGTCGGTCCCCAGCATCTGATGGTGGAGGCCGCCGAGCAACTCAACCCCCGCCAACGGGCCACGGCCTATGCAGTGGCTGCCGAGATCATGCGCTCCGATGGGCCCCTGCAGGACGACGAGCGCAACATCCTCACCAACCTCGCCACCACCCTGGATCTGCCCGAGGCCGACACCGCCCCCGTGCTCGCCGCCATGGATCTCCTTCACGCCGATGTGCTCGACGGCTGATCCCAGCCCAAGCAGCCCGGCGTGCCAGAGGAGCCGCCGCGTGATCCGGCACGGCGTTCACAAGGTTTCGCGCAGAAGCAGTTCCTCCACTGCTTCGGTGATGCCGCAGTCGTTGTAGAGCGAAGCCGGTGGGAAGAGGAGTTCCCGCAACCACTCCACCAGCAGACGCCGATCCTGGATCGCGGTGGAGAGTGCCGACAGATCCAGGCCGATCTTGCCTTCAATTTGAATCTCATGCTCGAGATTCTCCAACTCCATACAGATCACGCGATAGAGGCAGTAATCCCTCGTGCTGAGATCACGAAGGGAGTAGCGGCGAGCGCCTGGCATGGTGCCCCGCGGCGCAGGGTGATGAATTAACTCTATGGAGCCTGGCGCCAGGCAGAACGATCAGCAGCGGGAGTGCCGCAGGCCCGGAATGCTTCGCGGCGGTTCGTGCCTCGCTCTAGGCGGTATGAAGCGCGACGGTCCCCACAGCGGCGGCAGGCAGCCCGCAAGACCTTGGCAGGTGTTGCCGCGGATCGGCGGTAGCACCTGCCAGGAGAGCTCCTTGCCTCCATAATCGGGCAACGGTTCCGTGATGATGCTTCGGTCGTTGCTTTCACTCACGCTGGGCCTTGAGGCGATTCTCTTGGCACGGACCCTGGTGCTCATCGCCATGATCCCTCCCCTGGTGGAGATGCTGCCCGGGGCCATGTCTTTCACCAGACCAGCGCCGACGCAACGGACCCAGAGGCCCAGCGGCCACGACATCGCCCTCTCGCTCGGATCGAGCTGGATCTTCGCCCTCGCCGGTGCCGTGGTGATCCAGGCTGATGGGCTGGGACTCACCCGGCTGATCCATGAACCTGGCTCCCCCTGGTGGCTGGCACCGCTGGAGTTCGTGGCGGTGTTGCTGCTGCAGGACACCCTCTTCTACGGCCTGCATCGCCTGATGCACCATCGCCTCTGTTATCGCTGGCTGCACCAGGGCCATCACCACAGCCGCCACCCCACCGGCTGGACCGCCTTCGCCTTCGATGCAGGCGAAGGCCTGCTGCAGGCTGGCTTCCTGGTGGGCGTGGTGTTCCTGATCCCCCTGCAGAGCGCCACCTTGTTGGCCCTACTGCTCACAATGAGCGCCTGGGCGGTTGTGAACCATCTCGATCCGGTCCAGCAGAGCGGGGCGCCCCGAAGCGAGTGGCTGGGTCGGTGGCTGATTGGCCCGACCCACCATGGCCTGCATCACCTGCGACCGGGCCGCAACTACGGGCTCTATTTCACCTTCTGGGACAGGATCTGCGGCACGGTAGAGCCCTCGGCCTGAACCAGCAGCAGGGCTCGGTCCGAAGCCGCTTCCCGCGCCACCGACCGAATCTCAGCCACCACCGGCAGCAGCCTTCCTTGGGCGCTGCGCAGTTCCAGGGAGCGCACAATGCCTCCCGCCGCGCCGAGCACCAGCACCTCCCGCAGGGCGGCGCAGAGACCGGCGGAAGGATCCGCTTCCAACTCCGTGCAGGCCAGCCCCGCGATCCCGCCCGGATCCCGCTCCACCAGATCGCAGAAGCGCCGATTGGCCAGCTCCAGGCGGCCTTGATCGTCAAACAGGGCCACGCCCCAGCGGCCGGTATTGAACACCGCTTCGAACACGGCCTCCAGATCACGGCTCCGCTCCTCCAGGTCCCGCTGGGAGGTGAGATCGGTGAGGGTGCCCACCACGAAGCTCTCATCACCCTCCTCCAGCAGCCGGGCCGACTCGCGCAACCAGCGGTATGCCCCATCCCGGCAGGCGAGGCGATACTCCACGCTCCAGGAACCACGGCCCAGGTCGCGTTTGGAGGCCAGGCGGCTGCGGTCGTCCGGATGCACCAGGGCATCGAGATGGTGGGGTTGCTGGGTGAGCTCCTCCGGGCTCCAGCCGGTGAGGGTCTGAACCCGCTGACTCACATAGAGCAGCCGCTCCATGGCCCGATCCCTCTTCCACACCACCTCCTCGAGGGCATCGGCGAGGCTGGCGAACTCGGCCAGAGAGGCCTCCGCCACCCGCCGCAGGGACACCAGTTCGGACACCTCCGTGAGCGTCACGATCACCCCGCAGCGGCGACCATCCCGCTCCTGGAAGGGCAGGACCTGCACCAGATAGGCCAGCTCACCGCTGGCAGCCTCGAAAGCGCGACGGGACGCTTCCCCGGCCAGCACCGCCCGCAGGGCCTCGGACAGATCCGGTAGGGGAAGGGTGGTCGGCACCCCCAGCAGGGGCTGGCCGATGTCGGCCTCCACCAGCCCGAACACCCGCACGGCCAGGGGTGAGAAGCGACGGATCAGGAGCTGCCCGTCCAGGATCACCATGCCCTGGCTGAGGGAGGCCTGGATGTTCTCAAGCTCGATGTTGAGCTGTTCGAGCTGATCGCCGCGGCTGCGCAGCTGCTGGTTGAGGCTCGCCAGTTCATCGTTGGTGGACTGAAGCTCCTCGTTCGAGGCCTCGAGCTCCTCGTTGGAGGATTGCAGTTCCTCTGAGGAGGCCTGCAACTCCTCGGAGGAGGCCTCCAGTTCCTCATTGGCCTGCTCCAGTTCAACCAGGGAGCGGCGCAGATGGTCCTGACTGGTGAGTAATTCGCGCTCCAGGCGCTCGATCGTGGCATCGAAGGCCCCATCCCTCTCCCCCAGCTCCCGGGGAATCGCACCGCCCGCCCCATCGGGCTCGGACACTTCGGCATCCTGGGACACAAAGGAGAGCAGCAGCAGGGAGCGATCCCCGAGCACCAGCGGCCGGGCCTCCAGATGCAGCCGCCGCCCGTCATCCGCCAGGGTGAGGGAGCGACTGATCACCGGCCGCCCATCCGCACGCACCATCAGGAACAGAGCCCGGGCCTCACCCTGCAATTCGGGCCGCAGGAGAGCCGTGGCGGCCGCCGTGATCCTTCCTTCGGGAATGCGGCAGTAGGGGCTGACCTCCCCGATCACCTGGAGCAGCTCATGATGCTCATCGAGAACCATGGAAGGCCGCGCCAGGGTTCGCACGAGGGCCTCCAGCAGGGCCAGATGCTGCTCCGGCACCGCCTCCGGCAGCAGGGAGGAGCGCATCAGCTGACGCCCAGGGGGCGAAAACCGGAGGACCGGAGAGCCGGAACCAGGCGAGCGGGCCGGCCGCATCTCCTCGGGGATGCGCCCATAGAGATGCTGGGCCGCATCCACCGGCGCGAAGCCAGGGGTGTTCGAGCTGATTGTCTCGGAACTTCCCAGCAGCAAGAGGCCACCGGGTTTGAGGGCGAAGCGGAACAGATCGAGCGCCCGGTCGTGCAGGGCCGGCTTGAAGTAAATGAGGGTGTTTCGGCAGGAAATCAGATCCAGGTTGGGGAAGGGGGGGTCTTCGCCCACGTTGTGCCGGGCGAACACCACGCAGCTGCGCAGTCCCTTGGACACCGTGATCTCATCGAGCCCCACGGTCACGAAACGGTCGCGCAACTCCGGCGGAATCGCCGTGGCGGCGGAAAGGGGGTACTCACCGCGGCGGGCGATCACCAGACTCGCCTCATCCAGGTCGGTGGCGAAGATCCGCAGCCGGCTGGCCAGATCGGCGGGATGGCTGAGCACCTGGCTCACCACCATGGCGATGGTGTAAGCCTCTTCGCCGGTGGCACAGCCCGGCACCCACACCCGCAGGGACGAGCGATTCCCAGACTCTTGAAATTTGTCCCTCAGCCGCGCCGCCAGCCGATCGAAGGAGGCCGGATCCCGAAAAAAGGTGGTCACCGTTACGAGCAGGTTGCGCACCAAGGCCGCCGACTCCTGGGGATCCTGGAGCAGCAGTTCGCGATAGGCATCCAGATCCACCGCCTGGCGGATCGCCATGCGCCGTCGCAACTGGCGCTGCAAGGTTGAGTCCTTGTACTCGCTGAAGTCGATGCCACTGACCTGGCGCAGCCCCTGGAGAATCGGAGCCAGAGGCATGACTTCCCCTGGCAAGGGCTTGGCCATCCACTCGCCGCCATCGGCTACCCGGCTGGCGAGCAACTGGCCGATCGCGGCCGGATCGAGCACCAGATCAGCTCCGCCGAGGTGGATGGCCGAGCGGGGCATGCCATCGAAGCGGGCCGTTTCCGGAGTCTGCACCAGGGTGAGGCCACCGCAGGCCCGCACCGAGAGCAGCCCCCGGGCACCATCGGAGCCGGTGCCGGAGAGCACCACCGCCACGCCGTTCTGGCCCCAGTGCTCGGCAATCGACTCGAACAGCTGGTCAATGCAGGGGCTGGGGGTGAAGCGGGGCTCGGGATCCAGAAGTCGCAGTCGATCCCCTTCCACCCGAAGGTCCCGGTTGGGAGGCCCCACCACGATCACGCCTGGCGCCAGGAGATCGCCCTCGGCCGCCGCCACCACCGGCAGGGTGGTGGCATGGGCCAGCAGATCCACGATCAGGCTCGGGTGGTCGGGGGAGAGGTGCTGGGCCACCACGTAGCTCACCGACCCAGTGGGCTTCAGCTGGCCCACCAGCTGCTGCAACGCCTCCAGACCGCCCGCGGATGCGCCGATGCCCACCACGTGCCGGAGCCCCACTCCATCGGACGACGGGGAACCTTCCGGCCCGGAGGGATCGGGATTGGAACTAGGGGGCGGAGCCGTTTCAGGCGGATGCTTCACCGTGCCGTACCGCCAGGGGTATTCAACTAAATAGATTAGCTGAAGATGGTTGCGTCCAGGCTGGCTTAGCCAGCCAATCAATCTGGCTTCGGTTGCATTCCGATCGAACGGATGAAATCAACTCACCTAAATCAAGCTCAATTGAACCCAGTCAATCGCAATGAATATCGCTAGACATGTCCAAAAATGAAGTCTTGCATTCAGCTTACGCCATCACTGCCCATCACAGTCAACTCTTGAACGCGCAGCAGGATCAGAATGGCGCACATACAAGCACAACCCCCGATAAAAGCAGCAAAGCCGCATCGCAAAAACGGTAAGCTGCATGCTCCATGAGGCCCCGACATCCATGCTTTCTGCCAATCCGCCTCCCAATCTGCAAGTCAGCTTCCGCAAACCCGTGAGGATTACCATCACCGTGCCCCACAGCACCCATTCAGCCCTAGCGGATCGCAGCGATCAAGAGGGCCGCTCCCTGTCCAACCTAGCTGCCTACATCCTGGAGAACGCCCTGAAAAATTGATGGGCTTCCCTTAGGTCTAAGGTCAAAGGATCGCGCTGGATCCAATGCAAGGCCAACCGCCGCTGCAGAACCCATTTCAGCACCGCCTGCGCCTCACCAACAGCCTGGAGCAGAGCAAAGCGTCGCTTCAGACAGTTCTTCCGATCGCCTCGCTCGCGGCCGCGAACCCCAGCGAACCCTGGTGGCACCACCACGACAATCCCTGCATCGGTTCCTTGGTGAGCAATGCTTCGGTGCTGGCGCCGATGCGGCTGAGCATCAATGGGCAGGCCGATCTGACAGCCGTTGTGATCTACGCCGGCAGCCTCAATGTGGAGCAGGCGGGCAGGCGGCTGTCCTGCGCCGATCAGGGACTGCTGATTCTTCCAGGGGCGGCATGGAGCGGTGAGAGCAGCAGCTGCAGCCTGGTGATACTCCACCTAGAGCGAGAAAGGCTACAGCGGATAGCGATGGCCATGGCTGAGCAGCGTTCCCTCCCCCAGAGCTGGCGGGAACGCCTCGAACCCCGAGGGCCCTGGCAACCCGACGACAGCAGCGCCAGCCAGGCACTGCTCACCAGCTTGAGGGAGGTGCTGGCCATAGCCAGCCAACTGAGCGAGCAGAGCGAGGCCCTGCTGGAACGTCTTGAGCTGGATCTGCTGATCTACCGCCTGCTGGCGGCACTGGTGGTGCCGGAGCTGCGGGAGAGCGATTCCCTGGGCCGGTTGCGCTCCCGAAGGCGCGAAGGTGGCGACCGCTTCGAGGAATTGATCACCTATCTCGAGGAACACCTCCATGAACCCCTGAGCCTGCACCAGCTGGAGGCCAGGAGCCACTACTCGCGCCGCGCGCTCCAATACGCCTTCTTAGAGCGGCTCGGCTGCAGTCCTACCCAATGGATCCGCAGCATGCGACTGGAGCGGGCCCGCCGCTGGCTGCAGCAGCCCCAGCAAGGAGAAACGGTGACCCATATCGCCCAGGCTTGTGGCTACCGCTCCCTGAATCTGTTTTCGATGGATTTCCAGCAACGGTTTCACGTGAAACCCTCGGAACTACTCCGAGAATCCCTTGGCAAACAACCAGCTCAACCGCTTGCTATGCCGAAGCCCCCCCCCGACCTCGACCCCCTTAACGAGGTTTGATCAACTGGAGCACCTGGGGACCCAGGCCACCGGCACGGCGCTCCTGATCCAGGGCCTGAAGAATGAACTGGGCTGCGCTGGTGATGTCACCGGCCTGGGCGCTGAGCCTGGCCCGCTCCTGCAGGCGGGAGGCCTGGGTGAGCAGGGTGTCACGGTCACCCTCCGCCTGATGGGAGCGAATCGGTGAAGGCCTCGGCCCCCCTCGGGCAGGATTCAAGGGAAAAGGAACGGGTAGGGATCTCATGCCAGTCATGGGTTGCACGCGGATGCGAGCGAATCGAGAGAACGGATTGCGATGGAGACAGGAGCCTGGAAGGATTGGCGCCGGAAGGCGGCCTGGCAGATCACGAATTCACGCCAACCATCACCGGGTCTGACCGGGATGGAAGGCAAGGATTGGGTCTGCACGGTCCGCATCCAGAAGAGATCGGAGTCGACGTCAATCTTCCAGATCGGAATCGTTGATCCGATTCCATCCATCAACAACTTAATTGTATCCTAGCGGCACTGCCTGACGTTTAAGGCGGCCTCGGTTGGCTCATCTACGGAGAACTTTCACGCGGCAGTGAGTGTGAATCTCGACTCACCACTCAGGTGCCAGGCTCCTCCAGGTTGCCGCCCAAGGCGGCGATGGCATGCCTCAACTGCTCCGAACGCTGGAGATCACCCCGGGTGAGGGCTACCGCCAAAGCGAATTCCAGTTTTTCGAGCTGATGTTCACCCTCTGATGGGCTGGAGGCCTGACAGCGCCGATAACCCAGATTCGCGGGCGTTCCCAAGGAGGGACCGGAGGCATGTCCGGAAGGGTGGGAGGCGGGATAGGACATTGCTCACTTTATTTCCATTCTGCCACCCCAGCCAGGTGTGGCGCCATCAGGCTGCAGCGCTGTCGATCGGTCCATTCGAGAAAAGGGAGGTTTCCCTCTCACTCTTCTCATCACCGTCGTCGCCTGCAACAGCACTGCCCTGGCCCTCCGGAGTCTTGTCCTCGAAGGTTGGCTTGCCATGGATCACTGACCCGGCGCTGCCGGTGTGGCGATCAACGGACCCGGCCTGCGGATCGAGGGCGCCCCCCAGAAGGGCCCGGCAATCCAGGAGAAGCCGCTCGGCATTGCCGAGACTCTTCTCAAGGGCGGGATCCTCCCGCTGGGAGGCCTGCCGCTGGCCTTCCAGGGCTTCGAGCCGCTGTTCCAACTGCACCAGACGCTGCGAAAGCAGATGGAGCGTGCCGGCGAGATCCTCGGCGCTACGGCTGATCCGGAATGAAACCGAAGGGGAGGCCATTGCTCGGGAGCGGATGGCCTGCATGACAACACACCACGCAGACTGGGGCCAGCTTGCTCCCGACCATGACGCACCCCTGGCACCTGCTGCTGCTGGCCCTGGCCGGCCTTGCCGGGGGGCTGCTGGCATTGGGCACCGGCATCCCGGCGGCCCCGCTGGCGGGGGCCCTGATCGGAGCGGCGCTGGTGAGCTTCAGCGGCCGGGTGGAACCAGCCCAATGGCCCCACGGCACCCGCACCATCTTGGAGATCGCGATCGGCACCGTGATCGGCAGCGGCCTCACGGCGGCAGCCCTCGGCGAACTGCGCCAGCTGTGGCGCCCGGCCCTCTTGATCACCCTCAGCCTCGTGCTCACGGGCCTGGTGGTGGGCCTGTGGTGCAGCCGGCTTCTGGGCATCGATCCGGTGGTGGCATTGCTGGGAGCGGCACCCGGCGGCATCAGCGGCATGAGCCTGGTGGGGGCCGAATTCGGGGTGGGGGCCGCCGTGGCTGCTCTACACGCTGTGCGGCTGATCACCGTGCTGCTCGTGTTACCCCTGGTCGTGAAGCTGGTGCTGCCAGCTGGCGGCCACGGCCCCTCTGGCTGAGCCCTCCCCCCCTCCGCGGCTGGACAGACGGCCGAGGCTCGATAAGGTTTGGCCCCGACCCGTCCGGCGCCTTCAGCGATGTTTGCTCGTGTTCGTCTAGCCCACCACCGCCTCCGGAGTGGACTGGCCGCTGGCCTGATCGCCGGAGCGGGCCTCGCCGCTGCCCTGGAACTCGGAGCCCCCGCCCCCGGGCCGGCCCAGGTTGCCGCCCAGGCCTCGGAAGCCTCGATCGCCGGCAACAAGGGCGCGCAGGTCTACTGCTACATGCGCAACAACGGCAATATCCACGAGGTGAGCTGGGCCGCCGCCTATGCCTTGGTCAAGCGCCAGGGCTCCAACCTGTTCAAGACCTCGCCGGAGCATGCCGCGGTGATGATCACCGAAGCGGTGGTGCAGAACCCCAATGCCTTTCCCGATTGTGGGCGCTATCTGGGGGATCTCTACACCCGCCGGCGCACCGTGGTGATCACCCCAAGCGCGACAGCAGCTCCCGCAGCGGCAGCTCCAGCCGCGGGAACGGCCGTGGGCGGCGGCCAGAGCCGCTGGTGAGTGCCCCTGCAGCGCACCCTCTCGATCGGATCCGCCGGCATCTAGGCTCAAGGGGGCCCGCTGCAGCCGCCCGATCCCTCGCCCTGGCGCTCGCGGTGACGGGCCTGCTCACGGCCTGCGCCGAGGAACCCCTGCCCCAGCGGCGCATCAGTGCCGACGACTGCCTCAGCGAGGTGCGGATGGAGCGGCTGAAGGAGGCACTCGAGCGCTGCGACAAGGTGGTGGCGGCCTATCCGAACGACCCGCTGCCCCTCAACGAGCGTTATGTGCTCCACACCCTCGCCGAAGACGACAAGGCCGCCTGCCGCGACCTGGCCCAGGCCCTAGCGCTGGCCGGCCGGATTCCTGCGGGACGGCTGGATCCGATCCTCCGCCACGACCTCCAGATCCGCCGGACCGACTGCGTCACCGCCGGTCTGGGTGCTGGGATGGCGCCCTCACCAGCGCTCCAGCAGCTCCCGCACAAGAACCGGTAGAGAGGCCCGACGGCCACGAACCTGCCCCCCGTGGAGCACACGGCTGATTCGCTCCTGCTTGCTGGCGATCAGATCATCCACCAGCTGATCGGCCACACCGAGCTGGAGCCAGTGGGCGGTAAGCATGGCGCCCATGCCGATGCGATGGCAGCGATCCTCCGCCTGCTCCACGTCCCCCGGGGTCCAGGGGCGCTCCAGCAACACCACATGCCGTGCCCGATGCAGGGTGAACCCGAGGCCGCCCGTGCCGAAGGTGGCGATCAGCAGAGGAACGGCGCCGGCCTGGAAGCGATCCACAAGCTCCTGGCGGCGAGCGGCGGGCACGGCGCCGGTGAGCAGCGCCCCCTGCCGATCTCCCCCCAGAACCCGATGCAGCAAACGGGCCGTGGACACGAAGGCGGTGAACACCACCACCGGCCCGTCGCGGACCAGCAGATCCGACACCAGCTCGCGGGCCCGCGGCAGCTTCTCGCGGGACCCGATGCGGCGGAGAGCGGTGAGCACCGCCAGGGCCTCGGCATCGCGGCGCACCTCACCCCGTCGAGCCCGGCGGCGGTAATCGTCGACGCAGGCCTGCAGCCGGGTCTCGAATCGGAGCGCCGCCACCTCCGACAGGGCCACCGGGATGAGGCGACGCTGCTTGGGGGGCAGATCGAGGCACTGGTCCTTGCGGCGGTGCAGCACCAAGGGCCGCAGCAGCCGCTGCAGCTCCTCGAGCCGGGTGGCGCCGTTGGCCTGCCAGATCCTTCTTCCCCCCTGGTCCCGCCAATGACCCTGGCAGTAGCGCTCCTCGAAGAGCCGCCGATCGTGAGCGAGGGGATGGCCGATCGCCTCCAGGAGGGGCAGGAGCTGCACCGGCCTGCCGTTCTTCATCGGTGTGCCGGTGAGCAACCAGATCACCCGCAGGCGGGGATGACGCGCCAGGCGCAGGAAAGCCTGGGTGCGGCGAGAGGAGCTGTTCTGGGCATAGTGGGCCTCATCGGCGATCACCAGGGTGCCGGCCTCCGGCAGGGCAGTAGGAAGCCGGGCCCAGCTGTGCAACTCAAGCCGCAGGCCCAGGGATGCCGCCTCCTGTCGCCAGTGGGGATGGAGACCCACCGGAGCGATCACCAGGATGCGGCAATCCGCCAGACGCACGAGGGCACGGGCGGCCACCAGGGCGGTGAGGGTCTTGCCCAGACCCATGGCATCGGCGAGCACCGCACCACGGCGGGCCAGCAGCCAGCGCACGGCGGCCCGCTGATGGGCCAGTAAAACCCGCCCATCCGGCAGAACCTCAGCCGGAGCGGCCGCCACCACCAGCTCCCGATGGGGAGGCAAGGGTGGCAGGGGCTGCCGCAACCAGGCGAGCCACTCCTGCAGCTCCGCCGTGGGCGGAATGCGCCCAGCCAGCTGAAGCTCAAGGATCGCCGCGGCCTCCAGCGGAAACTGCCAGCAATGGCGCCGGGTCTGCCAGATACCGGCGGGACGAATCGCACGCAGCTGAGCCTGGGTCACGGCGTCGTAGGGGGAGACCACCTCGATCAGCCCGGTGGGGCCCAACCGCATCGCGACCGAAGACGCGGCCAAGGAGCCGAAAAGCAGCGAGGACTACATTGACATCCCTGCTGCCACAGGCAAACTGCTCGCAACTGACGCTGTCGCATGCGGGCCAGGGATGGAGTTTTCCTTGAGGATCTCTGCCCCAAGTTTCGTGCGAGGCGATGGCGACAGTCGCTACATGGGGTGACCCAGGGACGCTGCTTGTATTGCGGAGACCGCTCGGAATCGATCGACCATGTGCTCCCCCTGAGCCGGGGGGGACTGAGCGTGACCGAAAACTGCGTTCCGGCCTGTCTGGCCTGCAACGGTCAGAAAGGAGATGCGGACGCTTTTGACTGGTATCGACGCCAGCGGTTCTACGACCCGCGTCGGGCCATGGCCCTGAGGGCCTGGACCGAAGGAGATCTTCGCCTGGCGCTGCGGCTGCTCGCCTGGGCCTCCCCCGAGGTGATCACGGACTCCGCGCCACGGGATACTCCAGGCGCCGAGCGCCGTCACCAGACGCGACAGGCCACTGGCCCAGCGTGGCGCTGGCAGATGGCCGCCTGATCCCGGGGGCGCTCCGGAGCAAACAGCACCGCCAGCAGCACCAGCACCCCCACCAACACAAGCGGAAGGGTTGGCATTGCCGATTCGGGCGCTACCCCACGGGCCGGTGCGGCAACCCTCAAACCATGGCCGCCCCGGAGCGGAACGGGCTCACCCAGAACAGAGGCAGGACGGGTGGAGCCGACGGCGGGCGCCCGCAAGGTCCAGTCGGCCGGGAGAGCGCTGGTGGAGAGGCGTGATGTAAACAGAAGCGAGGCGGCCATGGGCTTGCTGGCAAAGCACTGATACAGGTGTACTCATGGACACGGCTTCTGTCAACGGGTCTGTCAACACCGAGGAGGGGGCGCAGCCCCTTCCGGAGGGACGGCTGCTGGTGCTGGGGGGCGGCTACACCGGCCAGCGCTTCGGTCGAACCCTGGCCGGACGCGGACTGGCGGTAACCCTGACGCGCAGGGAGACCTCCCCTGGCAACGGGGACGATCAGGGTGGTGAGCGCTGGGTGCGCTTCGATCCCGCCGCCGGTGTGGTGCCCCCTGCGGAGGTTCTGGCCGGCACCACCCACGTGCTGGTGACGATTCCTCCGGATGGCAGCGGCGCCGATCCCGTGCTGACCCACCTGGCCGGCCTGCTGAAGACCCTGCCGCTCACCTGGGTGGGCTACCTCTCCACCACCGGTGTCTATGGGGATCGCGGGGGGGGCTGGGTGGATGAAGCCACGCCGGAGGCGCCGGGCCTGGAACGCAGCCGCGCCCGCCTGGCCTGCGAAATGGCCTGGCGGCGCCAGGACCTGCCCCTGCAGGTGTTCCGATTGCCAGCGATCTACGGCCCCGATCGCACCCCCTTCCGGGATCTCCGCCAGGGCACGGCCCGGCTGATCCACAAACCGGGGCAGGTGTTCTGCCGCATCCATGTGGATGACATCGTGGGAGCCCTGCTGCACTGCATTGGGCTGCCGCCCCAGCGGCGTCCGCCCACCCTGATCCTGGCGGACGAGGCCCCGAGCCCCTCCAGCGAAACCCTGGGCTACGCCGCCCATCTGCTCGGCTGCAAACTGCCGGAGGTTCAGTCGTGGGGGGCGATCGAGACCGCCATGAGCCTGATGGCCCGCAGTTTCTGGAGCGAAAATCGCCGGGTGAGCAGTCTTCTGCTGCGGGAGGGGCTGGGGTATCGACTACGTTTTCCTACCTATCGGGAAGGCTACAAGGACTGCCTGGGCTTGGGATAAGAGCGCAACAGGTCGGGTTGGCCGGAAGGGTCGAGGCGGATGCCCAAATCTCGGTAGAACTTATCCCAGTTCAGCTGGATCCAGCCGTGCTGGAGTCCAAGGCCAACTCCCGTGACAATCAACCCAAGGAAGAGCAGGCGGAGCATGGGGATCCAGGCATACAAAAGCATGGAGCGCCGGTCACTCCTTGAGTCTGGTCCCTTGGCGGTGGCTTTGGGTGATCCCGCAGGCATCGGCGCCGAAATCGTGCTGAAGGCCCTTGCCCGTGCTGGCTTGAACGCGCCCGTGGTGCTGGTGGGCTGCCGCCGCTGGCTGGAGGAGCAGCACCGGCAGCTGCTGGTGGCGGGCTGCACCGCCCTGGCCGATCCGGCCGGGATCTGCATGGTGGATCTGCCGCTCGCTGAGCCGATCACCCCGGGGCAGACGGAGGCGGCGGCGGGTGCGGCCAGCTTCGCCTGGCTCACGCAGGCCACGCAGCTTGTGCTGGAGGGCCGCTGCCGGGCCCTGGTGACCGCGCCGATCGCTAAGGCCAGCTGGCAGGCGGCAGGCCATCGCTATCCCGGCCAGACCGAACGCCTTGCGGAGCTCTGCGGCGTGGGGGAGGCCTCGATGCTTTTCACTGCCCGGGCTCCACACGGCCGCTGGCGCCTGAACACCCTGCTCGCTACCACGCATATCCCCCTGGCCGAGGTGCCGCGGCGGCTGAATCCAGCGCTCGTGGAGCGCCAGCTGGATCAGCTGCTGGCGTTCTGCCAGCGGTTCGAACCGAACCCGCGGCTGGTGGTGGCGGGGCTGAATCCCCACGCCGGCGAGGCGGGCCACCTCGGCCGCGAGGAGGTGGAGTGGCTGGAGCCCTGCCTACGGGCCTGGCGCCTGCGCCATCCAACCGTGGTGGTGGACGGACCCCTGCCGCCCGACACCTGCTGGCTGGAGGCGGCCGCGGCCTGGCGAGGCGAGGGGAACGGAGCCGATGGCTACCTGGCTTTGTATCACGACCAGGGCCTAATTCCGGTGAAACTGCTGGCCTTCGATGCCGCCGTGAACACCACCCTCGGGCTGCCCTTCCTACGCACCTCGCCGGATCATGGAACGGCGTTTGCGATTGCGGGGCAGGGCAGGGCCCGACCGGACAGCATGGAGGCGGCGATCACGGCGGCCCTGGAGCTGGGGAGCGCATCGGCTGCGACAACCCGGACCTGAAACGATCGGCTCAGCCCGGCTTGATCCGCATCAGCACCTGGCCGAATTCAACGGGGGTGCCGTTCTCCACCAGGATCTCCACCACCTCACCGCTGATCTCCGACTCCAGTTCGTTCATCAGTTTCATGGCCTCCAGGATGCACACCGGCTGGCCAGCGGTGATGCGGCTGCCCACCTCCACGAAGGCGGGGTCGCCGGGGGCGGGGGAGCGATAAAACGTGCCGACCATCGGCGCGCTGATCGCCTGGAGATCACTACGTGCGGCCGCAGCCGGCGGGGGCGGCGCCGAGGGGGAGGGCACCGAAGCGGCGGCGACGGGAGCCACTGGAGCAGCCGGAGCGGTCGGGGCCTGCACCAGGGAGACCGGTGCGGCAGAAGGGAGGTTGCGGCGCACCTCGAGCCGGAAGTCCTCCCCTTCGAGGCAGAACTCCTGGATGTCGCTCTCACCGAGCAGGGCCAGGAGTTGCTGGAGCTGATCGTGGTCGAGCTGCATGGATCAGGACTCCCGACCGAGGTAGCTGTCGTTGCGGGTGTCGATCTTGATCTTCTCGCCGATCGAAAGGAAGAGGGGCACCATCACCTGGGCCCCGGTCTCAACGATCGCGGGCTTGGTGCCGCCGGTAGCGGTGTCGCCCTTCACGCCAGGATCGGTCTGGGTGATCTCCAGTACAACGGAATTGGGCAACTCCACCTCGAGGGGCTTGCCATTCCACGACACCACGCTCACCTCCATACCCTCCTTGAGATACTTGCGCTGGTCTCCGATCTGCTTGGCGGTGAGGCGGGTCTCTTCGTAGGAAGCCATGTCCATGAACACGAACTCGTCGCCCTCCATGTAGGTGTGCTGCAGGGTGGCCTTCTCGAGCACAGCCTGGGCCAGCATCTCGCCGGCCCGGAAGGTCTTCTCCACCACGTTGCCGCTCTGCACCGCCTTGAGCTTGGTGCGCACGAAGGCCGAGCCCTTACCGGGCTTGACGTGCAGAAACTCGATGACACGCCAGACCTGTCCATCAATCTCGATCGAGGTGCCGGTGCGGAAGTCGTTGCTGGAGATCATTCCGGCGGTTCGAATCCGACCGATTGTACGGCTGGCTACCGAGGGACTCCGGGAACCCACCGCCGGAGGGCCTCGCAGTTGTGCCAGAGTCCGCTCAGAACAGTGGATTCCAGCCATGCGCGCAGCTGATCGAAGCGGCGACCGTAACGGACTCCGCCGCCGTTTAACCAGCATGATGCTGGCCCTAATTTTGGTTCTGGGCACCGCCCTGCTGACCGCTCCGCCCGCGGCCCTGGCAGAACTGCCTCAGGGCAATGCCGTGAAGGATCCCGAGGCGATCCTGCGCAACGC
Organism: Cyanobium sp.; assembly: GCA_014191755.1. Lineage (GTDB taxonomy): Bacteria > Cyanobacteriota > Cyanobacteriia > PCC-6307 > Cyanobiaceae > Cyanobium. The sequence goes on along the minus strand of BJHE01000004.1, from coordinate 53,202 downwards.
CCTGCCGATCAAGGCATCCCAGCTGCAGGATCTGCAGCACCGCCTAGAGGCCACCAGCGACGACCTGCGGGCCAAACGGTGGAAACCCCTTGCCAGCAGCGTGACCCGCAGCCAATCGCAGCTCACGGGCCAGCGAGCCGCAATCCTCGCCAGCTTCCCGCCGGAGGCCCTGCCCCGCGCCACGGCCCTGCTGGATGGGCTCGAAACCCAGTTGCAGGAGGTGGCCGCCGCCGCCGAATCCCGCGACCGCGATGCCTTCCTGGCCAGCCGACGCACAGCCCTGACCACGATTGGAGACGCCGAAGCATTGCTGGTGGGCGACTTCCCCTTCACAATCCCGGCCGCGTTCGACGCCCTGCCCCGGCTGATGGGCCGGGCCACGGTGCAGATCAACACCACCAAGGGCGACCTCACGGCCGTGATCGATGGTTATAACGCTCCCCTCACGGGCGGCGCCTTTGTGGATCTGGTGCAGCGAAATTTCTACGACGGCCTTCCCTTCAACCGAGCCGAAGACTTCTACGTGCTGCAGAGCGGCGATCCCAAGGGCGATGCCGCCGGCTTCATCGACCCCAACACCGGCCAAGAGCGGCATGTGCCCCTCGAGATCTTGATCAGCGGCGACGCCGAACCGATCTACAACGAAACCTTTGAGGACATCGGCCGCTTCAAGGCCGAACCGGTGCTGCCCTTCGCCACCTACGGAACCCTGGGACTGGCCCACTCCGACGGCCAGCTCGATGACGGGTCCTCCCAGTTTTTCTTTTTCCTCTACGAGGCCGAACTCACCCCGGCGGGCCTCAACCTGGTCGATGGCCGCAACGCCGCCTTCGGCTACGTGGTGGAGGGCATGGACGTGCTGCATGAACTGGGCGTGGACGACCGGATCGTGTCGGCGCGGGTGATCGACGGCGCCGAAAACCTTCAGCCCCACGCCTGAGGCCCCGGGTGGCCAATTGAGCTATGTGGCCGCTTTCCAACGGCAACCTTCGATGCATCGCGATGCCAAGGGATTAACCCTCTCTTCAGAGGACTGCAAACACAAGGACACCGCCCAGGCTTGGGCATGGGCCTGCTGGGTGGCTGGCGCAGAGGTGACGCGGTGAGCACTCCTGATCAGCTCCCCCAAGAGCCCGTGGGAAACAGGAACTCCCACCCCGGCGAGACCCCCACAGACCAGAACAACGGCGGACCCGGCGAGGCCGGCGCCAAAACTCGGCAGCGCCCCTCCCAACCGCCACCGCAGACCCTCGCCGACCTGGGGGAATGGGAGCTGATCCGGCGGCTGGGGGCCTTCGCGCCAGCGGGGCAGTTCGCCGATGACGCTGCCCTGCTCGAACCCATCGCCCAGGGCGGCGCGCTGGTGGTGAACACCGATGTTCTGGTGGAAGGGATCCACTTCAGCGAGACCACCACGGACCCGGCGGACGTGGGCTGGAGGGCCGCCGCGGCCAACCTCTCCGATCTGGCCGCGATGGGCTGCACCGAGGTGGTGGGGCTCACGGTGGGCCTGGTGGCGCCGGCCTCCACGCCGTGGGTCTGGGTGAACGGGGTTTATGGCGGCCTGCGGGAGGCCCTGGACACCTATGGCGGGGTGCTGCTGGGGGGTGACTGCAGCGGCGGCGCCCAGCGGCTCCTGGCGATCACGGCGATCGGGCGGCTGGGAGGGCCACCAACCGCTACCGGCCAGCCGGGCGCCAGCGCCAGCTCCGGCCCGATCCGCCGCGGGGGCGGCCGCCCAGGCGACTGGCTGGTGTGCACTGGGCCCCACGGCCTGAGCCGGCTGGGGCTGGCCCTCCTGCAAGGCAAGTTCCCGGGGGGATCGGCAGCCTCGCTGGACCCTTCGCAAGACACGACCCCGGCCGCGGCCGGAGCGTTGGGGTCAACACCCGTCCCATCGCCAGCCATCCCAACCGCACCCCCTGGAGAGCCGCTGGGAGGCCTGCTGGATCCAGGCCTGAGGGAGCGGGCGATCGCAGCCCACCGGCGGCCTGTGCCCCGCTTCGACGCCGTGCGGGCCCTGATCGCCTGCCAGCCCGTCGGCCTGGACTGGCGGGTGGGAGGCTGCGACAGCAGCGATGGGCTGGCGGCGGCAGCGGCGGCGATCGCTGCAAGCAGCGACTGCGCGGCCTGGCTGGATCGGGACGCTTTGCCCCTGGATCCAGCCATGGCCGGCCTGCCCCAGGCC
>BJHE01000004.1:0-50185 GCA_014191755.1 Cyanobium sp. | reverse complement strand
CACTGCCCTGCCAGCAATCCGAGGCGGCGCCGGGGGGGATTGGCGGGGTCGTCGGTCCCGGCCAGGCGGGTGACCTGCACCAGCGGCTTGCCGGCTTTGCAGATCACGAAGCTCTCGCCCGCCACCGCCTCCGCCACGAGCCGGGAGAGCTGGGTCTTGGCCTCGTGCAGGTTGACCTGGCGCACGGGAGAAGGGAGAGGATCCAACGCCGTTGCCCCACCAGGTGATCGAGATCCCGCCGATCACGCCGGTGGTGATCGAGCATCGACTGCAGCGCTTGGTGTGCCCTTGCTGCTCCACCAGCACCTGCGCCACTTTGCCGGCGGACGTGGAAGCCACCCGTTCTGGGCACAAGCTCAGTGCCCTGGTGGGTCTGCTGGGCAGCAGGGGCAGGGGGGCCATAGGGGATGGCGTATAGAACTGCAGATCCATCGCTGAATCCCAAACTTTTGCCATTGCTGAGGCTTGGGAAGTCATTACAGACAGCCCTGCAGCTCGTGGCAGGTGGAGCGGAAAATGTGAGGGATGGGAAGGCAGCTTGAACATCCACAAGATTGGCTACTTGGGAGCCGCCAGGAACAGCGCCAAGCCATAACCTGATTGAGAGCCTGCCAGATTGTTGCTTACTTTTACCCCGATGCCGTAGTAAGACTAATAATGTCGATGGAGCCAAAAGCCTCTTCTGCAACTCCTCCTATGGCCAACAGATAGCAAATATTGTCGCTCGCGAGCGCGTCCGCTATTACCTGAAGACCTCCCTGCCCATATAGCCAAACACAGTTACTCTGATAAAGAAGAGTATTGATACTTGTGCTGATTCCAGAGAATAAGACGAAATCGGTATCGACAACAACCTGAATGGTTAGAGCCTTTGCCGAGCCAGCCGATAAGGCCTGAGCTGCGCCGAGCAGTGGGCCTGCACTGGGCCGCTGGAGTCAGTTCACTACTGTTGCGGCGACGCTGCCGACCCTGCCGCTCAAAGCAGAGCACATCGTCTGCCAGGGACTAAAGAACTGCAAGGGCCCTCAGAGCGCCAGCCGCCGCCCCACCCGGGCCACGTGCTGAGCCAGGGATTCGGGCAGCTCGTGCCGCAGGGAGAGGTCGTGCTCCACGGGAGCAGCAGGTCGTCAAGGGCGCCCATCAGCCGCAGGCGATCAGCGTGGCGGAGACCTGGCGCCACCAGGGTGAGGTCGATGTCGGAGCCGGGGCGATGGCGGCCCATAGCCCGAGAGCCATAGAGCCACACCTCCTCTACGGCGGGCTCGGCGCTGAACAGGGCCAGCAGGCGGGCCGAGGCCTCCGGCGGCAGGCCCGGGATCGGGGCGGGGGTGGCAGCCGCAGCGCCTTGAGTTTCAGCCATCCCTCTCCTCTCCAGCGGTGGCCTGAACGCGCTCGTTCAGCACCAGGCGCAGCTCCCGGAAACAGGGCAGGTAGCGGGCCCCCACCTGCTCAGTCACCTGCTCGGCGGTGGCACGGTTGTACGTGTGGCTGGTGAGATTGCGGTCCTGGACCATGGCCAGCCAACTCTCACCGTCGCGGATCAGCCCCACCCGGAAGGCCAGCCTAAGGGTGTCACACGAACCGATCAGGCCGGCGTTGCCCTCCGCCAACAGCAGGTCCCGCAGGGTGTTCCAGCCCAGCTCGAAACAGTATTCAAAAGCCTTGATCAGGCCCTGGCGCTCGCGCTCATTGAGCGCGGGAGGCTGAAAAAAGGTCTCCAGCTGATCCAGGGCCTGGCAGAAATTGGCGAAGCGCTGCTGCCAGCGGATATCGGGCGGCATGGCTCCGGGGCGATGGGGGCAGTCTGAACCGGATACGACCGCGCTGGTTCGGAAGGTCCGCCGCCTGGCCCCTTCGCCTCCGTGAGTGCCCTGCGCCGTGGGTAACCGGACAGCCAGAACAAAAAAGGCCGCCCCGCAGGACGACCCAGGAAGGCGAGACTGGCCCAGTCCTTACTTCCAGTTCTTCGCCACCACCTCGGCGAGATCAACAACGCGCTGGCTATAGCCCCACTCGTTGTCGTACCAGGAGATCACCTTCACCATGTTGCCATCCATCACCAAGGTGAGATCGGCATCCACAATCGTGGATTCATCGGTACCAGCGTGGTCGGTGGACACCAGGGGAAGATCGCAGTACTTGATGATGCCCTTCATGCCGTTCTCAGAAGCGGCCTTGAAGATGCTGTTCACCTCCTCCTTGGTGGTGGCTCGGCTCACTTCCAGAACCATGTCGACCACCGACACATTGGGAGTAGGAACGCGCAAGGCGATGCCGTTGAGCTTGCCCTTCATCGGCGGATAGACCAAGGCCACGGCCGTGGCGGCGCCGGTGCTGGTGGGCACGATGTTCACGGCGGCGGCACGGGCCCGGCGCAGGTCGCGGTGGGAGGCATCGAGGATGCGCTGGTCGCCGGTGTAGCTGTGAGTGGTGGTCATCATGCCCTTCACGATCCCGAGGGATTGATCCAGCACCTTCACCAGCGGCGCCATGCAGTTGGTGGTGCAGCTGGCATTGCTGATGATGTCGAAATCTTCATGACGGTATTGATCAGCGTTCACGCCCACCACAAAGGTGCCCACACCCTCACCCTTACCGGGGGCCGTGATCAGCACCTTGCGGGCTCCGGCCTCGATGTGCTTACCGGCACCTTTCTGATCGATAAAGACGCCGGTGGCCTCGATCACCAGGTCGACGCCCCACTCCTTCCAGGGCAGGTTGAGGGGATTGCGATCAGAGAAACATTTGATGTGCTTGCCATTCACCACGATCGTGTCGTCGGTATGGCTCACCTCCGCATTGCGGATGTGGCCAAGCATCGTGTCGTACTGAAGCAGGTGGGCGTTGGTCTTCGGATCGGAGGTGTCGTTTAACCCCACCACCTCGATGCCGGTATTGGCCCCACGGCTCAGCCAGCAACGCATGAAGTTACGTCCGATGCGGCCGAATCCGTTGATCGCTACGCGCAGGGTCATGGCAGAAAGCGGCGAGGTCCGCTAGAAAGGGTGATTCGGCCGCCGATCATACAGAGATAGCGGTGCGGCTCCTTCGACGGGGCTCCTGTCCCATTCGTGAGATGGTCGGGATCGCCGCAGGCGCATCCATAGCCTCCCACGCGGTGCCGGTCCGTTGATGTTTTCTTGGGATCTGACTGAGGAGGATCCGACTCAGGGGTATCTGGCCGAGATGGTGGCCTTAGGCCCAGCCTGCTCCGCATCCCGGAACCGAAGTTCAGGCACATAACCCAGGGCAGGCCCCTGCAGGTGGTGCAATACCCCAACCGTCCTGCCGGAGCCCGAACCGGTCCACGGTGGGGAGAGCGCAGGCAGCGATGAAATTCGTAAGACATTGGGGCGCGACAGCAGCCTTCCGGCACCGTATTTTCGGCAGACCTCCGGAGGTGCCCTTGGGCCTGCAGCTCGACCGCCAACAGCCGCTCCATTTCATCGGCGTGGGCGGGATCGGCATGTCGGCTCTGGCGGGGATCCTGGCGAGCCGAGGCTTCAGCGTCAGCGGCTCCGACCCCCGCGACAACGCCGTGACCTCGGCCCTGGGCAAGGCCGGCGTTCGCATCTTTCACGAACAGAACGCCGCCACCATCCACGCCCTCGGAGTGGGCACGACCGGCGGTGCCACCGCGGCAGCCCAGCTTCCCCTGGTCGTGCTCAGCTCGGCCGTGCCTGAGAGCAATCCGGAGGTGCAGGAAGCCCTCAGGCTGGGCTTTCCTCTCTGCCACCGCTCCGATGTGCTCGCCGCCCTGATCGCCGATCAGCCCTCGATCGCCGTGGCCGGCAGCCACGGCAAGACCACCACCAGCACCCTGGTGGCCACCCTGTTGGAGGCCACCGGCCACGACCCCACCGCGGTGATCGGCGGCATCGTGCCCGCCTTCGGCAGCAACGGCCGCCATGGCGATGGCCGCCTGCTGGTGGCGGAGGCCGATGAATCCGATGGCTCCTTGGTGAAGTTCGCCGCCGAGCTGGGCGTGATCACCAACCTCGAACTCGATCACACCGACCACTACCCCGACCTGGCCGCCCTGGTGGCCACGCTCCAGCGCTTCGCGACCGGCTGCCGCCGGCTACTGGCCAACCGGGACTGCCCGATTCTGCGGGAATCCTTCGAGGCGGACAGCTGGTGGTCGACCGAGCGGGCCGATGGGGTGTCCTTCGCCGCCATTGCCAGTGAGGAACGGGGCGATGGCACCCGGGCCGATTTCTTCGAGAACGGCAAGCTGATGGGCCATTTCGATCTGCCCCTACCGGGCCGCCACAACCTCAGCAACGCCACCGCCGCCATGGCCGCCTGCCGGTTGGAAGGGGTTCCCTTCGCGGCGCTGAAGGAAGCGGTGGCGCGACTCCAGCCCCCCGGACGCCGCTTCGACTGCCGCGGGCTCTGGGCTGGTCGGATCGTGGTCGACGACTACGCCCACCATCCGAGCGAGGTGGCCGCCACCCTGCAAATGGCCCGGCTGATGGTGGAGAGCGGCCGCAGCCCCCTGCCCAGCCAGCCCCGCCGCCTGGTGGCGGTGTTCCAGCCCCATCGCTACAGCCGCACGGCCCAGTTCCTTGAGGAGTTCGCCGACGCCCTCGCCGCCGCCGACCTAGTGCTGGTGGCCCCCCTCTATGCCGCCGGGGAAGCCCCGATCGAGGGCGTATCGAGCGAGGCCCTGGCCGCCGCGGTGCAGGCGCGCATCCCCTCCAGCACCGTGGAGGCCAGCCCGGATCTCACGGTCCTGGCCCAGCGGGTGGCCGCCTGCACCGAGGTGGGCGATCTGGTGCTGGCGATGGGAGCCGGCGATGTGAACAGCCTCTGGGATCGCCTGCAGAGCCTCGAGGGCTCATGGCTCACTGCGGCCACGGCTCCGCTGGTGGCCTGAGATGGGCCCCAATCCCCCGCCGGGCTTGCGGCCGGGAGTGCCTCTTCAGGAGTTCACCACCTGGCGGGTGGGGGGACCGGCCGAATGGTTCGCCGAGCCCGCCGATGGCGACCAGCTGGTTGCCCTGGCCCGTTGGGCTCGGGAGCGCGATCTGCCCCTGCGGGTGATCGGCGCGGGCTCCAACCTGCTGATCGCGGACGGGGGCCTGCCGGGCCTCACCCTCTGCGTCCGGCGACTGCAGGGCAGCCGGGTGGATGGCGAGAGCGGGGTGGTGGAGGCGGAGGCCGGCGAACCGATCCCCACCCTGGCCCGCAAGGTGGCCAGGGCAGGCCTGCACGGGCTCGAATGGGCGGTGGGCATCCCTGGAACCGTTGGCGGGGCCGCCGTGATGAATGCCGGCGCCCAAGGGGGCTGCACCGCCGAATGGCTCGACTCGGTGCTGGTGCTCGACCCCAGCGGATCGGGCGAACCCCATCGCATCCGCGCCGCCAATCTCGACTTCGACTACCGGCACAGCCGGCTGCAGCATGAGCCCCTGCTGGTGCTCTCCGCCCGCTTCCTGCTCGAACCCGGCCACGAACCCGCTGCGGTCACCGCCCGCACCAGCGCCAACCTGCACAGCCGAACCAGCACCCAGCCCTACCAGCAGCCCAGCTGCGGCAGTGTGTTTCGCAACCCCGAACCCGAAAAGGCCGGCCGGCTGGTGGAGAGCCTGGGGTTGAAGGGCACCCGCATCGGCGGGGCCGAGGTGTCGCCGCTCCATGCCAACTTCATCGTGAACACCGGTGACGCCACGGCCGCCGACATCGACGCCCTGATCAACCTGGTGCGGCAACGGGTGCGGGAATCCACCGGCATCGACCTGCATCCGGAGGTCAAGAGGCTGGGCTTCCCACCCGACGGGGACTAACCTCCCTTTACACCTCCTGCAATGCGACGTGGCCGGCTTCGGACTCCCCAACTTTGGTCAGCTCACCGAGGCCTTCCGCAAGGCCCAGCAGATTCAGCAGGATGCTCAAAAACTGCAGGAAGATCTCGATGCGATGGAGATTGAGGGGTCCAGCTCCGACGGCTTAGCCAAGGTGTGGCTCTCGGGGAACCAGCAACCCCTCAAGGTGTCGCTAGATCCAGCCCTGCTCAGCCAGCCGGTGAGCACGGTGGAAACGGCTGTGTACGAAGCCCTCAAGAACGCCTACGAAACCTCCACCAGCACGATGCGGGAACGGATGGATGACCTCACGGGTGGTCTGGATCTGAATCTTCCCGGCCTGGGCGGCTGAGGCCCTGGCTGGTCTGGCGTCGGGAGGTCCGGCGCCGGGTGGTGGTGGCCACGCGGGAAGGGACTGAAGCGATGGCTTCCACCTCCTCCAGACACTGGCGATATAGAGAAAAGCGTGGCCAGTCGGTGCCCATGGCGCAGCCCAGATCCCCCAGATGACGGCAATTCCGGAAACGACAGAGGCCAAGGGCCAGACGCTGCCGGATCTCAGGGAAAGCCTGTGCCAGCACCACCGGGTCGGAGGGAAGCTCCGGCCGGTTGAATCCGGGAGTGTCGGCCACCAAGGCGGCGGCGACAGGGAACAAGGCGAGGGCATCCGCGGCCGCCGGCTCCGATGGCATTGCAAACAACTCCACATGGCGGGTGGTGTGGCGGCCACGCTGCAGCCTTCCGGAGACGGCCGCGACCCGCAGATCAAGATCAGGAATCAAGGCATTCAGCAGACTGCTCTTGCCGGCTCCGGATGGTCCGCACAGCACCGTGATGCCCGCCGCAGACCGCAGGTGATGCCGGAGGGCGGCAAGCCCCAGACCGGTGCGGGTCGAGAGGGGAAAGACCGGATAACCCCAGGCTTCGAAGTCAGCGCAAGCCTGCCGCAGGGCCAGCTCCGCCACCAGATCCGCTTTGCCGAGCACCAGGTCCACTGCGGCGCCGCTGCCCTCGGCGGCCACCAGGAAACGGGTGAGTTGCAGCGGATCGAGGTCGGGTTCCGCCAACGCGGCAACCACAACCACCCGATCCACATTGGCCACGGCGGGACGCTGCAGCAAGTTGCGGCGGGGCTCCAGCTGGGCCACGGCGGCGCGGCCGGCAGTCCAGTCGATGCCCTCCAGCCGCACCCGATCCCCCACCCACACCTGAAGGCCCTCATGGTCGAGGCGGCTGCGACGCGTGCAGAGAAGCCGGCGGCATCCTTCCGGGCCGGGAGCATCGAGCTCGACCCGGCAGTAATTGGCCTGCAGAGCCACCACCCGTCCGGAGGCCCGGCCGGCATCGGCTGGGCCGGGCCGGTATGGCTGGGAAGCCCCCGGGGACTCAACCACGACGGATTCGCAACCGCACCCCAGCAGAGCCTGCATCACCGATCTCGATCCGCTCCACGTCGTGACCATCGCCGCGAAGGCCCTCCGCCACCATGTGCTCGGGCTCTCCGGCATCGAGATCCAGGAGAAGATGCCCCCCCTCAGGCACCTTCTCAATGGCTAGGCGGGCGCGCACATAGTTGAGCGGGCAGGGGGTGCCGCGCAGATCGAGGTGCGCCTCCTCCATCGCGCTCAACCGCCGAACAGGCCGCCGAACAGACCGCTCTTGTGGGGAGGCTTCTGATCCTTGCGACTGTGATGGCCTGCGAGCTGCTCCAACAGCTGGCGCTCCTCGCCGCTGAGCCGGGTGGGCACGTGCACCTTCGCGGTGAACTGGTGGTTGCCGCGGGCCACGGGGTTACCCAGCCGCGGCACCCCCTTGCCCTTGAGGGTTATCACTGCACCGGGCTGGGTGCCGGGCGGAATCTCCAAGGATTCCTTGCCGTCCACAGTCTCCACCTCAATGGTGTCGCCCAGGATGGCCTGCAGATAGCTAATGGGCAGCTCCGAGAGGATGGTGGTGCCCTCCCGGCGCAATTCAGGGTGGGCCCGCACCCCGAGGAACACGTAGAGGTCGCCGGGGGATCCGCCCCGCTGACCGGCATTGCCCTCGTTGGCCACCCGCAGGCGCGTGCCGGTGTCAACGCCGCCGGGAATGTTAATGCGTAGCTTCTTGGTCACCTGCTGCAGACCCTGGCCTTGGCAGGCGACGCAGGGGTCGGCGATGGTCTGGCCGGTGCCCTCGCAGGTGGGACAGGGGGCCACCTGGGTGAAGCTGCCGAAGGGCGTACGGGTGGCCCGCCGCACCTGGCCGGCGCCGGAACAGGTGCCGCAGGTGGTGGGACCACTGCCGGCCTTGGCGCCGGAACCGCTGCAGGTGCCGCAGGTTTCCAGGTGGCGCAGTTGAACCTCCTTCTCCACCCCGAACACGGCCTCGCTGAAGTCGATCGTGAGGTCGAGGCGAAGATCGTCGCCCTGGCGCGGGCCCCGGCGGCGGGGGCCGCCAGCGGCGGCACCGCCGAAGCCGCTGAAGAAGGTTTCGAACAGATCGGCGAAGCCGCCCATATCGCCCATGTCGGGCGCGCCGCCCCCACCCCCGAGACCGGCCTCACCGAACTGGTCGAAACGGGCCTTGGTCTGGGGGTCGCTGAGCACCTCGTAGGCCCGGCCGATCTCCTTGAAACGGTCCTCCGCCCCGGGATCCTTGTTCACATCCGGGTGGTATTGGCGGGCCAGACGGCGGTAAGCCCGCTTGATGGTGTCCGCGTCGGCGTCGCGACCGACCCCCAACTGGGCGTAAAAGTCGGCCATCAGCCGGCCTGCTCCTCGGCGGAAGCAACCGTGCCGTCAGGCCCCGGACCCATCGACACCTTCACCAAGGCGTGGCGCAGGACGCGGCCATGGAGGTGGTAGCCCCGCTGCAGCTCCTCAATCACCACATCCTCGGGATGGTGCTGGCTCGGTTCGCGCAGCACGGCCTCATGCAGGGTCGGATCGAACGGTTCGCCCTCCACCCGCATCGGCGAAACGCCCAGTTGCTTGAACACATCCACGAGCTGGCGGTAGAGGCCCTGGTAGCTGCGATGCAGGCTCTGGGCCTCCTCCGTCTGGGGATTGAGCTGCTGGCGAGCCCGATCGAAGTTGTCGACCACCGGCAGGATCTCGCTGAGGGTGTTGCAGGCGATCTGAACGCGCAGATCCTCCTGGTCGCGGCTCTGGCGCTTGCGGAAGTTGTCGAAATCGGCGGCGATCCGCATGTACTGATCGCGCAGCGTCTGGTGTTCTACCCGCAGGGAAGCAAGCTCGGACTCCAGCGCCTGCAGTCGGGAGGGAGCGCCGGCTTCGGCCCCGAGCTCCGCCGACACCTGATCGGGCACCGGATCAACAGCCACCGCCGGAGACTGCGGGGAGGCGCCTCCTTGATCGGAACCGGCCACCCCACCAATCTCCTGGGATGGAACCGCCTCCGCCGCAGCCGGAACGCTGGACGCCGGGACCTGCCCGGAAGGCTCCTGGACTTCACTACCGGCACCGCCGGCCTGGGTGGGGTCGCCGCTCATGCTTGCAGGACATGCGTTTCGATTCATTCATGTTGCTGCGCCGGGCCACCCCCCCACAAGCGGCGGAAGCCCGCACCTCGGCAACCCGGCGAAGGCGCCCGGATTTCCCAACCCACTACAGGGAGAGCCACCAGCATTCAAACCAGCATTCAAATTAGTGTTACGAATCACCCCCGGCAGACGGGCTCCGGCTCCGATCCGCTCCTAGACCCTCCAGGCCAAGTTCCGTTCCGATCTCAGGCCCAACCAGGGGCGAACCCCAGGCACGATCAGCCCCACCCACCATCACCGGCACCGAGATGCAGGCCCGCGCCAACGATCGAGAAAACTCCCTCTTCGCGGGCATCGATCTGAGCGTGGCGGCCAACACCTCAGAAGATCCGATCGGCAACGAGGATCTCGAAGCCAGTAGCCGCCAAGAAACCCTTTCCCCGGTGCTGAGCCTGGTGGATCGGATCCTGATCGAGGCGCTCACCAACAGCGTGAGCGACATCCACGTGGAACCCCAGGAAAACGGCCTGCTGATCCGCTTCCGCCAGGACGGCGTGCTCCGCTCGGTCGAGACCCTGCCCAAGACCCTGATCCCGGCGGTAACCTCCCGGCTAAAGATCATGGCTGACCTGGATATCGCCGAACGCCGGCTGCCCCAGGACGGACGGATCCGGCGAGGGTTCCGAGGCCGCACCATGGATTTCAGGGTGAGCACCCTGCCGAGCCGCCACGGCGAAAAGGTCGTGCTCCGGCTGCTGGACAGCGGCGCCACCCAGCTTGGACTCGACACCCTGATCACCGACCCCCTGGCCCGGGCTGGCGTGCGCGAAATCGGCAGCAAACCGTTCGGCATGATTCTGGTGACCGGTCCGACCGGATCTGGCAAATCCACCACGCTCTACGCCCTGCTGGCGGAGCGGAACAACCCGGGGATCAACATCTCCACGGTGGAAGATCCGATCGAATACACCCTCAAGGGAATCACCCAAACCCAGGTGAACCGGGACAAGGGCCTCGACTTCAGCACCGCCCTGCGGGCCTTCATGCGCCAGGACCCCGATGTGCTGCTGGTGGGTGAAACGCGCGACCTGGAAACCGCCCGCACGGCCATCGAGGCGGCCCTCACCGGCCACCTCGTGCTCACCACCCTCCACTGCAACGACGCCGTGAGCGCCTTTGCCCGGCTCGATGAGATGGGGGTGGAACCCTTCCTGGTCAGTGCCTCCCTGCTTGGGGTGGTCTCCCAGCGCCTGGTAAGGCGACTTTGCGCCGATTGTCGCGTAGCCCATCACCCCAGCACGGAAGAACTGGCGCGCTTCGGCCTGGTGGCCAGCAACGAATCCCTGATCACCTTCTACCGGGGCTGCATCGTGCCTCCCGGCAGCGAAGGGACCTGCCCCTCCTGCCAGGGCAGGGGTTATTCGGGAAGAGTTGGTGTTTACGAGGTTCTCACCATGACCGAGACCCTCTCCTCCTCCGTGGCGAAGCGGGCCAGCACCCAAGAGCTGCGGCGCTTGGCCCTCGATTCCGGCATGAAGACCCTGCTCGGCTACGGCCTCGATCTGGTGCGCCAGGGGCTCACCAGCCTCGACGAGGTGGAGCGGATGCTGCTCACCGACAGCGGCCTGGAATCCGAGCGGCGGGCCCGCGCCCTTAGCACCCTCACCTGCAAGGGATGCGGAGCCGGCCTTCAGGACGAATGGCTGGAATGCCCTTACTGTCTGCGGGTGCGCATGTAGAGCATGGATTTCACCATTGAAGATCTAATGACCGACCTGGTTAAGGATGGCGGCAGTGACCTCCATCTCGCCACCGGTCACCCTCCATACGGCCGTTTCAATGGGCAGCTGCGTCCGATCCGGCAGGGCACAACCCTCACCGAAGACAGCTGCAACCGGCTTATCTTTTCACTGCTGAACAATGCCCAGCGCAAGCAGCTTGAACAGACCTGGGAGCTCGACTGCTCCTATGGATTGAGAGGTGTGTCGCGGTTCAGGGTGAATGTTTATCGCCAGAAGGGAAGCTATGCCGCCTGCCTGCGGGCCCTCGGCAACAACATCCCCGGCATCGAAAAACTGGGCCTTCCTCCCGTGGTGGAGGAGATGAGCCGCAAACCCAAGGGCTTGGTGCTGGTTACGGGGCCGACCGGCTCAGGAAAAACCACGACATTAGCCTCCCTGCTCGACAACATCAACCACACCCGCGCTGAACATATTCTCACCATCGAAGATCCGATCGAATTCACCTATCAGAATGATCGGTCACTGATTCATCAGCGTGAGGTGAACGAAGACACCCGCAGCTTTGCCAACGCCCTACGGGCGGCCCTGCGGGAGGATCCCGACGTGATCCTTGTCGGTGAACTTCGCGACCTGGAAACCATCCAACTCGCCATCACAGCCGCCGAAACAGGCCACCTGGTCTTCGGCACTCTCCACACCAGTTCCGCCTCTCAGACCGTGGACCGGATGGTGGATGTGTTCCCCGCCGGGCAGCAGACCCAGATTCGCGTTCAGCTGAGCTCCAGTCTCCTGGCAGTGTTCACCCAGACCCTGTGCAGAACAACCCGGCCTGTGGCCGGATCCATGGGCCGGGTGATGGCCCTCGAGATCATGGTCAACACACCGGCCTGCGCCAACCTGATTCGCGAAGGCAAAACCGCCCAGCTCTACTCCCTGATTCAGACCGGTGCCCAATACGGCATGCAGACCCTGGAGCGCTCCCTGGCCAACCTGGTTCAAGACAACAGAATCACCGCCGAAGAAGCGATGATGAAGACCATCCGACCCGAGGAGCTATCCAGACTGCTCGGGCAGCTCTGATCAACCTGACCCCCGTTCCCGCCCCCTGAAGCGATGACCACCTTCTTGGTGACCTACGCCACCCGCAGCGGCCGCATGCGGGAAATGACCCTGGAAGCTTCCAGCCCCGCCGAAGCCCGACGCGGGCTGCGCAGCCGTGGCATTATCCCCGCCACGCTGGTCCGCAAAGAAAGCAACAAGCCCGTGCTCACCAACAAGCCAGCGCAGGCGATTGAGTGGGGCCACCTATTTGAAAGCAGGATTAGTGTCAAGGAAAAAGCCCTTTTCGCGAACAAGCTTTCCGCCTTGGTCGATGCCGGCGTGCCGATCATGCGCAGCCTTGATCTGATGCATCAGCAGCAGAAATCCGCCCTGTTCCGCCGCGCCCTAGCCGCTATGACCGCTGAGGTTAATCAAGGTAGCAGCCTCGGCTCGGCCATGCGCCGCTGGCCCAAGGTGTTCGACAACCTCAGCATCGCCATGGTGGAGGCCGGTGAAGCTGGCGGTGTGCTGGACGAAACCCTGAAGCGCCTGGCCAAACTCCTGGAGGAAAATGCCCGCTTGCAAAATCAGTTGAAAGCCGCCATGGGGTATCCGATCACGGTGCTCGTGATTGCCATTCTGGTGTTTCTAGGGATGACCATCTTCCTGATCCCCACATTCGCTGAAATTTTTGATCAACTCGGGGCCGAGTTGCCAGTGTTCACGCAGATGATGATCAACCTGAGCAAGCTGCTGCGCTCCACATTCTCCATCTTTTTGGTTGGCGGAATAATCCTGGCCATCTACGCCTTCACTCGTTATAATGCGACACCGGTGGGACGCCGCCAGGTGGATGGCACCCTTTTGAAGTTGCCGTTGTTCGGTGACCTGCTTCAGAAAACGGCTTCGGCCCAGTTCTGCCGCACCATGAGCTCCCTCTCCAAGGCCGGGGTTCCGATCATGATGTCGCTGGAAATCCTGCATGACACCACCAACAATGCCGTTGTTGGCGACGCCATCAGAAATTCCCGCAATGACATCAGCGAGGGCGTGCCGTTGAGCACGGCTCTGGCCCTCAAGCGTGTCTTTCCGGAAATGATGGTGAGCATGCTGGCCATCGGCGAGGAAACCGGCGAAATGGACATCATGCTCTCCAAGGTTGCTGATTTCTATGAAGACGAAGTGAGCACCGCCGTCAAAACAATTACCTCCCTGATCGAACCATTGATGATCGTGCTCGTGGGTGGAATCGTGGGATCCATTCTGCTGGCGATGTACATGCCGATGTTCTCAGTGTTTGAACACATTCGCTGATCGCTTCGCCGAACCGCTGGGTGCGATCAGGATCCCGCCAGGGCCTGGCCAGCCAACCAGCCGGAACTCCAGCAATGCTGGAAATTGAAACCACCGGTCACCCCATCCACATCGAGAATCTCGCCGGCCAGAAACAAGCCCTCCTGCCGGCGGCTCTCCATCGTGGCCAGGTTCACCTCTCCCAGTGGAATCCCGCCAGCCGTGACGAACTCCTCGCCGAAGGGTCCTCGACCCTTGATCGCATAACGGCTGTCCCGCAGGGCCGTCATCAGGTCGCGCTGCTGGTTCCGCCCCAGATCGGCCCAGCGTTGGCCTCCATCGACCTCGCAGGCCTCGAGCAGATGGAGCCAGAGACGCCGTCCCAGCGAAGCCCAGGGACGGGCCGTTCCCAGTTGCCGGCGGGCCTGCTCCAGCCGGACGGCACGGAAGCGCGCCTCCAGCTCCGCCGGATCGAGGCCTCCGGTCCAGTCGATCCGGAGCTGGGCGCGATAGCCCCACTGGCGCAGGTCGCGGGCGGCGAAGGCGCTGAGGCGCAGGGTGGCAGGACCGCTGAAGCCCCAGTGGGTGATCAGCAGCGGCCCCCGCTGGCGATGCCGCTCGCCCCGCCGCCGCCCCTCGACTGCCACGACGGCGGCCGATGGCGGCTCCAGCTCCAGCACCACAGGATCGGCCACCACCCCGGCCAGGGAAGCCAGCGGATGGGGCTCCAGGGCAAGGGTGAACAGGGAGGGCACTGGCGGAACCCGGCCATGGCCCAGCGCCTCCGCGATCCGCAGCCCGCTGGGGTGGCTGCCGGTGGCGAGCACCAGGCGATCGGCATGCAGCTGGCCGCCGCCCCGCAGGCGAAGGCGGAAGCCGCCCCCTTCCAGGGTTTCGGCAGCCTGCAGGGCCTGGCCCTCCACGCTGAGAACGCCGGCCATTCGGGCTGCCCGCCGCAGAGTGTCCACCACGGAGCTGGAGCGATTGGAGCGGGGGAACAGGCGTCCATCGGCCTCCTCCACCAGCTCCAGGCCGTGCTCGGCGAACCAGGCCACCGTGTCGCCGGTGGCGAAGCGGGAGAAGGGGCCCCGCAGGGCCTGGCCACCGCGGGGATAGTGACCCACCAGGGCGCGGGGATCCCAGCAGGCATGGGTCACATTGCAGCGGCCGCCGCCACTGATCCGCACCTTATGGAGTGGTTCGGGGGTGGCTTCGAGAATCAACAGGCCGGTGGCACCGGCCTCGGCCGCCGCGATTGCCGCCATGTATCCGGCCGGCCCACCACCGGCCACCACCACGGACGCTCGGCTGGGCAGCATGGGGGGATGGAGCACGCCTACCGCTTCAGTGTGGCGCCGATGCTGGACTGCACCGACCGCCACTTCCGGCTGCTGATGCGGCAGGTGAGCCGGCGCTGCCTGCTCACCAGCGAGATGGTGGTGGCCCGGGCCCTGCACCACATCCGCGCCGAGCTGAGCTCAACCCGGGCTGCGGAGGCCCAGGCAAGGCTGGAGCGGCTGCTGGGCTTCGATCCCCAGGAGCATCCCCTGGCCCTGCAGCTGGGCGGGGATGACCCCGCTCTGCTGGCGGAGGCGGTCCGACTGGGGGCCGACTGGGGCTACGACGAGATCAACCTCAACGTTGGCTGTCCGAGCGAGAAGGTGCAGCAGGGCCGTTTCGGCGCTTGCCTGATGGCCGAACCGGAGCGGGTGGCCCGCTGCGTGGAGGCCATGACGGCGGCCACCTCCCTGCCGGTGACGGTGAAGCACCGCATCGGCATCGACCAGCTCGATTCCTATGACCATCTCCTCCACTTCGTGGACACGGTGGCCGCCGGCGGCGCTCGCCGCTTCGCGGTGCATGCCCGAAAGGCCTGGCTGGAAGGCCTGGATCCGAAACAGAACCGCACCATCCCGCCGCTGCGCTGGGACCTGGTGCATCGTCTTAAGGCGGAACGCCCCCAGCTGCTGATCGAGCTCAATGGCGGTCTCGAGGATCCGGCCACCTGCCAGAGCCAGCTGGCCCACGTGGATGGGGTGATGGTGGGCCGGGCCGCCTACGCCCATCCCCTGTTGTGGTCGGGAGTGGATGCCGCGTTCTTCCATGATGCTAGTCACGAACCGGCACGGGCCTCCAGCGTGGTGCGCGGCCTGATCCCCCACGCCGAGAGCTGGAGGGCCGGTGGCGGCAGGCTCTGGGCCATTGCGCGCCACTTGGTGCATGTGGTGGAAGGGGTTCCCGGAGCGCGCCACTGGCGCAACGATCTCACCCAGGCTGCCGGTCAACGCCAGGCAGGGCCGGAGGTGCTGGAAGCCGCAGCCCTGCAACTGGAGGAGCGGGGCCTCTGACCCTGATGATCCCGCCGCGCAGGGCTGCCCAGCTCAGCGCCCACGAGACCTCAGACTTCCGCGCCGCCGTAGCCGCCGTAGTCGCCACCACCGCCATAGCCACCGGCATCGTCGCCGCCACTACGGCGCCGACGGGCACGGCCAGCATCAAAACCGTCGCTGGATCGGTCACCACCACTGCGGTCTTCCCAGCCGCGGGCCCCGGAGCCATAGCCGCCGCCTTCGCCGCCGGAGCGGGAGTAGCCGCCGCCACCGCCTCCGCCATAGCCGCCTCCGCCTCCGCCTCCGTAGCCACCGCGGCGGGGAGCGCCACCACCGCCGCCGCCGCCGCCGCCGCGGGGCTCAGCCTTATTGATGCGGAGGGGGCGCCCCATCAGCTCGGTACCCTGCAGGCCGTCGATGGCCTTGGTTTCCAATTCGGGATCGGCCATCTCCACGAAGGCGAAACCACGCTTGCGACCCGTATCCCGCTCGAGGGGAAGGGAACAGTTGACCACTTCGCCATAGGAGGCGAAGAGTTCGATCACGTCTTCCTGCTCAGCGCGGAAGGGAAGATTGCCGACGAAGATGCTCACGTAACGTCCAGGGGGGACCGGAGGGCGCAGATGCGCCAATGACCTCTCCAGATTAGACCCGGGAATCCAGGCCTCGATCCGTCTGTAGAGGGTCGTCATGCTCGGCGGGTAGACCTCAGGCCACACCCGCCTCCGGGGCCTCGAGCCGCTGGCGGGCCCGCTCCAGCTGGAGCCGCACCTGCTCGAAGGCGGTGCCCCCCTCACTGCGGCGGGCGGCCACCACCTGGCGGGGCTCGATGGCGCCGTAGATGTCGGCCGCGAAGGCCGGATGGAGCGCCTGCCAGCGCGCCAGCGGCAGCTCCCGCAGCAGCAGACCCTCCCGCAGGCAGGTCTTCACCAGCGACCCGACCAGCTGATAAGCCTCTCGGAAAGGCACGCCCCGGGCCACCAGGTAGTCGGCGACATCGGTGGCATTGGAGTAATCGCGGCCCACCGCCTCCTCCAATCGTGCGGCACGGAATTCCAGACCCTCCTCGAACAGGATGGCCATCGCCTCCAGGCAATCCAGACAGGTGGCCACGCCGTCGAACAGGGCCTCCTTGTCCTCCTGGAAATCCTTGTTGTAGGCCAAGGGCAGGCCCTTGATCATCGTGAGCAGTCCGATCAGGTGGCCAAACACCCGGCCGCTCTTACCCCGCACCAGTTCGGGCACATCGGGGTTCTTCTTCTGAGGCATCAGACTGCTGCCGGTGGCGCAGCGGTCGGTGAGGGAAACGAAGCCGAATTCCTCGCTGGCCCAGAGGATCACCTCCTCACTGAGGCGGCTGAGGTGCACCATCACCAGGCTGGCGGCGGCCATGAATTCCACCGCGAAATCCCGGTCGGACACAGCATCGAGGCTGTTGGCGTAGATGGCGTCGAACCCGAGGGTGGCGGCGGTATGGCGGCGGTCGATCGGCACCGGCGTGCCAGCCAGGGCGGCCGCCCCAAGCGGCGAGATGTTCACGCGACGGCGCACATCGGCGAGGCGCTGGCGATCCCGCTCGGCCATCTCGATGTAGGCGAGCAGGTGGTGGGCCAGGGCTAGGGGCTGGGCCCGCTGGAGATGGGTGTAGCCGGGAATCAGGGTGTCGGCGTGGGCCTCGGCCTGGGCAAGCAGGGCCCGCTCGAAACGCAGCAGGGCCCCATCGATGGCATCGATCCGGTCCCGCAGCCAGAGGCGCACATCGGTGCCCACCTGGTCATTGCGGCTGCGGCCGGTGTGCAGCTTCTTGCCAAGGGAACCCAGCAGCTCGATCAGGCGCCGCTCCACAGCGAAATGCACGTCCTCGGCCTCGATGCCGGGCTGAAAACGACCCGTCGCCGCCTCAGAGCGCACCTGCTCAAGACCCTCCTCCAGGCGACCGGCCTCCTCGGGGCTGATCACGCCGCACACCCCGAGCATGCGGGCATGGGCGATGGAGCCATCCAGATCCTGCTGCAGCAGGGCGATGTCAAACCCGATCGAGGCATTGAAGCGCTCGATCACCGGATGGAGCCCCTCCTCGAAGCGATCACTCCAGCCGGCCGCCGAACCACCGGTCACACCGGCACTGCCCCCGGCAGCGGGGCCCTGGGAAGCAGGGGTTTCAGCAGCCATGGAGAGGCACAGGGGCAGGCCTCAGCTTGCCACCGGGGCCCGGGGGACCTCGATGCCGCCTCCGCGACCCGCCCTCAGCCGATCGGCAGGGGCGGCAGCATCACCTCCTCCTGCACCTTGAGCACCACCATCGAGGCGTCGTCCTCCAACTGGCGATCCGTGCCCACGAAACGGTCCAGCCGGGCGAAGAGCTGATCCAGAATCCCCTGGGCACTCAGACCGGAGCGGGTGGCGGCCTGGAAGGCCCCCACCAGACGCTCCTCATCGAAGCGTTCCCCGCCAAGGCCGGTGGCCTCAGTGACGCCATCGGTGTAATAAAGGAGGGCATCGCCGGGCTCCAGCACCGCCTGGCCGCAGCCGTATTCAGCCTCGCTCTGGAGGCCGATCAGCAGCCCCGGCGCATCGAGCCGCTCCACCGAACCGGCCTGACGCCGGCAGATCAAGGGAGGATTATGGGCGGCATTGGCGAAGCGGAGGAGGCGGCTGCGGGGGTCGTAATCGGAATAAAAGAGGGTCACGAACCGGTGCGAATGGGCCAGATCCTCCTGGGCCAGCTGGTTGAGATCATGGAGAATCCGGTCTGGGGGCAGACCGCTGAGCACCTCAGCCCGGAGCATGCCCCGCAGCAGGGTCATCAGCAGGCCGGCGGGCACCCCCTTGCCCATCACATCCCCCATCACCAGGGCCCAGCGGCCGCGCTCGCGGCCCCGACCGGTCGCCTGGGGACGGGTGGGGATGAAGTCGTAGTAGTCGCCGCCCACCTGGAAGGCCGGACGGCAACGGGCAGCCAGATCCACCCCCTCGATCGTGGGGCAGTGGTCGGGGAGGAGCTGGGCCTGGATCTCGGCACCGATGCTCAGCTGGCGATCGATGCGCTCATGGCGGCGCATGTCCTCCTGAAGGAGTTCATTCTCCAAGGCCACGCCGGTGAGGTCGGCCACCAGCTGGAGATGGCGGCGGTGCACCTCACTCCAGCTGAAGCCACGCCGAGCGCTGAACACATAGAGCCGGCCCCGCATGCGGCTGCGGACCACCACCGAGGTGGCGATCACCCGGGCCGGGCCGAGCAGGCGATGCAGCAGGGGGTCCAGCAGGGCCACCACCGCCTCATCACCAGACTGGGCCTGGAGCTGGCTGTCGCTGAGGACAGCGAGCTGGCGGATCACCTCGGCGCATCCCTCCCCAGGCGACCCCTGCAGCTGCTCCCGCCAGAGACGCCCATCGGGGTGGAAAACCACCAGCACGGACCCCTCCGCCTCCACAAGCCGTGAGGCGACCACAGGCACCAGCTCAAGAAAACGCCGGAGATTGGTGAAGCTGCGCAGCGCGAAGGCCAGGGAAGCCAGCAATTCCTGGTTGCGGCGCTGCTCCCGGTTGAGGCTGTCGAGCAGCTGGCGCACCGAGGCGCCAGGCGAAAGGCCCTGGGCGGAGGCCGGCAAGGGAAGGGAAGCCTCGCTGGCCGCAGGAGCCGCCGGTCGAAGGTCGGGCGCCGCGGCGGGCACGACCGCAGCAGGCATCGCGCAGACAGGGTTTGGTTCGAGCGCCGCGGAGCCGTTGGCGAGGCCACTGCGCTCGCCTTGGCCGGACTGATCCGCATCCGTTCCAACAGCCGCAAGCTCTCCACCGACGGGCACCGAGCCTGCGGCGGATGCGGCCGGCGAGGGGGCCGGTGAACGGTGGGGCGGCTGGCTGCCCAAGGAGCGGCCGCGAAGGACCCGAAACGTAGCAGCGTTCCCCGGGTTCGTTGGGTTGGCCGGGCCGGGAACCCCGCCTAGCGTGCAACGACGGCCCAGGAGGTCTATGGCATTCACCACCGCGGCGGCCGAGGAGGTGCTGCTGCCCCTGGCCCAGGCCACCACCCTGCTGCTGGAGGGCCTATCGGTGCTCACGGTGCTGAGCGGCCTGCTGGCGATCAGCCGCGATGCCTTGCCCCGGTTGAGGGGGCGGCTGCCGCAGCGCCCCTCAAACCGGGCCCGCCTCACCTTCGGCAGCTGGCTGGCCCTGGCCCTGGAGTTCCAGCTGGGCGCCGACATCGTGGCCACCACGGTGAGTCCCTCCCCCACGCACCTCATCCAGCTGGGGGTGGTGGCGCTGATCCGCACCTTCCTCAACATCTTTCTCGGCCGCGAAATCGAAGCGGAACGGCGGCTGGAGGAGGAACAGGATCGGCGGGGGACCTGGGCGGAGGATCGGGCGTGACCACCACGATCGACCCAAGCGGTTCGGGCGACGGAGTGCGCAACCCGGCCCGCCCGCCGGGCCGGCCACCGGCACGAGACATGGTGTGGATCCCTGGCGGCCGTTTCCAGATGGGCTCCGACCACCACTACCGCGAGGAGGCCCCGGCTCACCCGGTGGCGGTGGATGGCTTCTGGATCGACCGCATCACGGTGACCAACGCCCAGTTCCGCAAGTTTGTGAAGGCCACGGGCCACGTCACCCTGGCGGAACGGCCCGCCGATCCCGCCACCTACCCGGAAGCCCAGCCAGAGCTGCTGCAGCCTGCTTCGATCGTGTTTGTGCCGCCGCCAGGGCCGGTGGGGCAGGGCGATCCCTATCGCTGGTGGCAATACGTGCCAGGGGCGAACTGGCGCCATCCGGAAGGACCCGGCAGCTCGATCAAAGGCCGCGACCACCATCCGGTGGTGCACATCGCCCATGCCGATGCCCTGGCCTATGCCGCCTGGGCGGGCAAGGCGCTGCCCTCGGAGGCGGAATGGGAGCGAGCGGCCTGGGGCGGGCTGGAGGGGGTGGAGTTCGCCTGGGGGGAGGAACTCCATCCGGGCGGCCGGATGCTGGCCAACACCTGGCAGGGCGACTTCCCCCACCACAACAGCCGTGCCGATGGCTGGGAGGGCACCGCGCCGGTGGGCAGTTATCCGCCCAACGGCTACGGCCTGGTCGACATGGTGGGCAACGTGTGGGAGTGGACCGACGACTGGTACCAGGAGCACGGGGCCCGACTGGCGGCGGCGCGATCCGGCCCCGCCACGAACCGTGGGCCTGGTCACGCAGCCGAAACCCTGCCTCAGGGCTGCTGTGCCACCCTGCGCAACCCCCGTGGGGCCGTTAACGCCACCGCCAGTATCGACCCCAGCTCCCAGCACGGCGCTATCCCGCGCAAGGTGGTGAAGGGGGGCTCCTTCCTGTGCGCCCCCAGCTACTGCCGTCGCTACCGGCCAGCCGCGCGGATGGCCCAGGGAATCGACACCTCCACCTGCCACCTCGGTTTCCGCTGCATCGTGCGGCCGGCTGCGGCCGACTGAACGGGTTGCGGGTTGATCCGCGGCCTCAAGAGCCGGCGGCGGCGTCGGATCTGGCGAACCGCTCCAGCAGGTCGGCATCCCGGAACCGCCGCTGCACCTGGGAGGGACGCTCGCCATAGCGGGCCAGAAAATCGCGGCTGAACGAGCCCTGGCAGAGGTAGCCGCAGGCCTGGGCCACCTGGGCGAGGCCGCCGGAGGATCCGGGCTGCTCCAGCAGGGCCCTGGCTTTGGCCAACCGTTGCTGGCGCAGCCACTGCATCGGGCCGCAACCAAAGCGCTGCTTGAAGGCGTACTGAAGGGCGCGACGGCTATAGCTGCTGCGTTGCTCCAGCTCCGACAGACTGATCGGTTGATCGAGATGGGCCAACAGCCACTCCACCAGTTGTTGGTGCAGGAAGGGTTCGCTGATCGGCGCTGCCGCCGTGCCCGCATCGAGCAGATCGGGCACCAGGAGCATCACCACCAAGCGACGGATCAGGTCATCGAGACGCAGCATCGGGTTGACGGCTCCACCGCTCACCAGGCAGCGCTCGGTGTAGGCCATGGTCTCCATCAGCAGGTTGTGGAGGCGCTCGATGCGGGGATCGGCCCGACGGCTCAAGAGGGCCGGTTGCTCCAGGGCCTTGCGCAGCGGCAGGGGATCAAAACCGGGGCCACCGATGGCATGCGCCACAGGCAGCAAGGAATCGGGCGCAAAACTGATGATCACACCCGAACACATGGTGTTGACGACCCTGATCTTGGCCCGGGTGGCAGGAATAAAAAAGCTGGCGGAGCGGGTGGTGTAGGTCTGTTGGTCGATCGTGAAGGCATTGACGCCCGCCAGGTAAGGCAGGATCAGCTGGGCCTCGCACTTTTGCTCCACCTCTCCATCGATGCCGGAGCCCCAGGTACTGAGCAGGGTGAGATCGCCGAGGCGAAGGAAACCTGAATGGTTGACAAAAGGCTGATCACGCCCCGGATGGTCCCAGCGGTGAACCTGGAAGGGCAGAAATGTGCCCACAACAGCGCCGTGGCCAGAGGGATCACTCGATGCCAGTGAGGCCCCTGGAAGCTTGATAAAAGGGAGTGATCCCACGCCCTCAACGAGCCCTGCGGCCGACTTCGACATCGTTGAACGCAACGGCCAGCAGCAGATTGTTGATTATTAAAAAAGCTTATGGGTATTTTGCCAACCAAAGTCACCAAAAACGCAAAGGTCACCAAAAAACGCAACACCGGGACAACCAGATCCCTTCCCAGCGAACCGGGTGGGAAGCCGGGACTGCGCGCAGAGCCCGGCAGGATGCGCAACGAGCCGAACGGCCCGAAGCCAGAAGGGTCTGCCCTCGCTACGGTCCCGTCAGAGCTTCCCTGCCGCTCCGATGCCGCTCAACGAATACAAGTCCGGTGCCGCGTTCCCCGGCGTGATCGGCCGCACCGCCGATGTATCGACCCCCGCCTGGCCGATGCCCAACCGGGCCAAGGAGGGGGCCCCCAATGTGTTGTTCCTGGTGCTCGATGACACGGGCTTCGGGCAACTCGGTTGCTACGGCAGCCCGATCGCCACCCCCAACCTCGATGCCCTGGCGGCCGACGGCCTGCGCTTCAACAACATGCACACCACGGCGCTCTGTTCGCCGTCGCGCTCCTGCATGCTCAACGGCCGCAATCACCACTCCAACGGCCTGGCCTGCATCACCGAAGGGTCGATGGGCTATCCCGGCTCCAACGGTTACATCCCGTTCGAGAACGGCTTCCTCTCCGAGATCCTGCTGCAGCACGGCTACAACACCTACGCCATCGGCAAGTGGCACCTCACTCCGGCGGAGGCAACCTCGGCGGCGGGCCCCTACGACCGCTGGCCCCTAGGCCGTGGCTTCGAGCGCTTTTACGGCTTCCTGGGGGGTGACACCCACCAGTACTACCCCGAACTGGTGCAGGACAACGCCCAAGTGGAACCGCCCGCCACCCCCGAAGAGGGTTATCACCTCACCCCCGATCTGGTGACGAAGGCCAAGGCGATGATCGCCGATTCAAAGCAGGTGGCGCCCAACAAACCCTTCTTCATGTACTTCTGCACCGGCGCCATGCATGCGCCCCACCACGTGCCGAAGGAGTGGGCCGACAAGTACAAGGGCAAATTCGATGGCGGCTGGGACGCCTACCGCGAGCACACCTTCGCGCGCCAGAAGGAACTTGGCATCATCCCGGAAGGCACCGTGCTTTCGCGCCACGACCCCGATGTGCCCGACTGGAACGGCCTGTCGGCCGAGGAGCAGCGCCTCTATGCCCGCATGATGGAGGTGTTCGCCGGCTTCCTGGAGCACACCGACCACTACATCGGAGAGTTAATAAGTTTCTTGAAGGAGATCGGTGAGTACGACAACACCATGATCATGGTGATCTCCGACAATGGAGCCAGCTCCGAGGGCGGTCCCACCGGATCAGTGAACGAGGGCAAGTTCTTCAACAATGTGCCTGAAAACCTCGCGCAGAATCTCGCCGCCATTGATGACATCGGTGGGCCGAAGTACTTCAACCACTACCCCTGGGGCTGGACCCACGCCGGCAACACCCCCTTCCGCCGCTGGAAGCGCGAGACCTACCGGGGCGGCACCAGCGATCCGTTCATCCTGAGCTGGCCGAAGGGCATCGCCGCCCGGGGCGAAGTGCGCTCCCAGTATTGCCATGCCATCGACATGGTGCCCACCGTGCTCGACGCCCTCGGCATCGAGCCCCCCACCACGATCAAGGGCGTCACCCAGAGCCCGATCGAGGGCTTCTCGCTGGCCTCCTGCTTCGCCGATCCCGCCGCACCGAACCGCCATCTCACCCAATACTTCGAGATGTTTGGCCACCGCTCGCTCTATCACGATGGCTGGCGAGCCGTGTGCCCCTGGCCCGGCAGCTCGTTTGTGGAATCGGGCCGTCGCTTCGGAGATCCGATCAGCTACGACCAGCTGATCCAGCTCGATGCCCACGGCTGGGAGCTCTACAACCTCAAGGAGGATTTCGCCGAAACCAACAACCTCGCCGCCAATGAGCGCGACCGCCTGATCGCCATGATCGGCATGTGGTATGTGGAGGCCGGCAAGTACAACGTGCTGCCGATCGACAGCCGCGGCACTCAGCGCTTCGCGGTGGAGCGGCCCCAGATCACCGCCGACCGCCAGCGCTACATCTATTACCCCGGTACCCAGATGGTGCCGTTGAATGCGGCGCCGCGGGTGTTGAACCGGCCCCATTCCATTTCGGTGGAGGTGGAGGTGCCCGCAGCTGGCGCCGAGGGGGTGTTGTTCAGCATGGGCGGCAACGACGGCGGCTTCGCCTTCTACGTGCAGAACGGCCTGCTCACCTACGGCTACAACTACGTGGCCGAACAGTTCTTCCGCGTTCGCTCCAACGGCCCGCTTCCGGCCGGTCACCACATTGTGAGCGCCGAATTCACTCCCACCGGCGCGCCCGACATCGCCAACGGCAAGGGCACTCCAGCGAAGGTGGTGCTATTCGTGGATGGCGAGCCCGTGGGCGAGGGCGACCTGCCGGTGACCATTCCCCTCAGTCTCGGCCTGGCCGCCGGGGTGGCCGTAGGGGCCGATCCAGGCTCGCCGGCCCTGCCGGATTACAAGCCCCCCTTTGCCTACGGCGGCCGCATCAAAAGGGTCTTGGTGGATGTGAGCGGCACCCCAATGGACGACCTGAAAGAGCAGATGCGCCAGATCCTGGCTCGGCAGTAGGGCAAAACTCTCGGGGCGGGGCCCGACGCACCCCGGTCCCGCCGAGTCCGGCAGCACCGGGAGCTCCGATCACGGTGATCAAGCCGATCCAACAGCGCCGGCACCCGTTGGACCCGGCACCAGGACTGGATGGAATCCTGATCCCCACGATGGCTGAAGGAATGCCAACCCCCGATCCCCGCATGCCGGCTCCTGCGTTGCAGCACCGGCCGATCGCGAGACTCCCGGCGCGCCTCCAGCGACTGCTGGGCTGCCTGATCGGCGTGGCGGCCGCCTACGGGATCAGCCGCCATCTGACGGCCCTGCCCTCCACCTTCCTCACGGCCCTGCTGCTGGCAGCGAGTTCGGTGGCCAGCGGCCGGGCCCTGGCTCCCTGGGCCTGGTGGGGCATGCTCGGCGCCGGCTGCGGCAGCCTTCTGGGCAGCGCCATGGTGGTGGCCGAGAAGATCCAGGCCACTGACCCCCGCGAGGGACTCAGCCTGCGGCTGGCACTGGTGGGCTGCCTGATGGTGGCGGGGGCGATCGGCGGCCGCAGTTTCAGCCTCGATGCCGCTCACCCCAACCGCCGCCCCCCCAAAGACACCTTGCGCGCCGCCAGCGCCCTCACCACCGGCATCTTCGCGGTACTGGTGAGTCTTACCTTCCTGCACAGCGGCCTCGATCAGGCCCGCACCGTCTCCAGCCGACTGAGCACCTCGCTCACGATCCTGGTGCTGGCTCTCAGCGGACCCGGCTGGCTGGTGCACCTGCTCGGCGATAGGGGCCACCCTTCGGGCTCAGCTGGCTCGAACCCTGACAACGCAGGCTGAACTCGATCGGCCGAGAAAGCCAGCGTGTTGCTCGCCGAGCCCACTCGAGCACGGACTGCAGCAAGGCATCGTTTGCCAATCTCCGATAAGGTCCGCCTGTCGCTATTTGGCTCCTCACCAGGCCAGCCTTCATGACCCAGCCAATCGACCGCCACCCCGAAACGGGAGTGATTGGACGGCCAGGGCTCTGCTGCCGCCTGGCTCTGGGCGTGGCCCTAGCCGGTCTTGCACTCCCGGCGACGGCCCAGGCCAAGCCGGCCGTCAACCCGGCCTCACCGGCGGAAGCCCCTCTTCCTGCTCCTTCCACGGCCCCCCCCAACCCCTGGACCGCCACCCTGGAGCTCTACGGCTTCGCGCCGATCCGCACCACCGGAGACACCACAGTTCGCGGCTTCACGGCCGAAACGGACCTCTGGCTGGGTGATCTGATCCCCCTAATCCAGATGACGGCCTCGGCCCGCGGCAGCCTGGAGCAGGGCCGCTTCGGCCTGCTGGCGGACCTCAGCTACAACCGCATCGGCGATTCCTTGGCCCGCACCACGCCCCGGGGTCTGCTCACGGGCAAGGCCTCGGTGACCACCAACCTGGGGATCTACGACCTGGCCCTGCGCTACCGCCTCGGCGCCCGGGAGAGCGCCGTGGCCGCGCCAGGGAGCTGGAGCGTGATCCCCTACGCAGGCGTGCGGCTGGTGGACATTGGACTGGGGGTGGAGGCCGAGCTGCGCGGCACTGGACCCTTCGGACTGCGCCTGCAGCGCCAGGGCGACCTCAACCGCACCTGGGCCCAGCCCTTGCTGGGCACCCAGGCCACCGTGTTCCTGAGCCCCCGACTGCGGGCCTTCGGCCGGGCCGACATCGGCGGCTTCGGCCTGGGCGGCGCCCAGGATCTCTCCGGCAACGCCCAGCTGGGCCTCGGCTACGCGGTGGGCAACAGCACCGACATCAACCTCTCCTGGCGCTACATGGGCCTCGCCTATGACAACGGCGCCAGCCGCCCCAATGGCTTCGCCAGTTACCAGAACGGCGTGGAGGTCGGGCTGAAGTTCTTCTTCTAGGCCCTTCGCCGGGAGGCTGCCGGCACCGCCGGGCTACCCCGCCAACAGCGCTTCCACGAACTCAAAACTATTAAAAGGCCGCAGATCGCGAATCGTTTCGCCAGCGCCGATGAAGCGGATCGGCAGGCGGGCTTCAGAGGCCACCGCCAGGGCCACACCGCCGCGGGCACTGCCATCGAGCTTAGTTAGCACCACGCCGGTAAGACCGGCTGCGCTGGCGAAGGCCATCGCCTGGCGCAAGCCGTTCTGGCCCTGGCTGGCATCCAGCACCAGCAGCGACTCCACCACCGCCTCGGGGGCCAGCTTATCGACGATACGGCGCACCTTGCTGAGCTCCTCCATCAGGTTGTGCTTGGTCTGCAGCCGGCCGGCGGTGTCCACAAGCACCAGCTCGGTGCCCTTGGCCTTAGCAGCTCCGATGGCGTCATAGACGACGGCTGCCGGATCGGCGTTGGCGCTGGGGTTCGACACCACAGGCACACCGCTGCGCTCACCCCAGACGCTCACCTGCTGCACGGCGGCGGCGCGAAAGGTGTCGGCGGCGGCGATCAGGCAGCTGTAGCCACTGCGCACCGCCAAATTGGCCAACTTGCCGAGAGTGGTGGTTTTACCCACGCCATTCACGCCCACCAGCAGCCACACATTGAGCCGATCCTTCTCAGGGGCCAGCAGGTCACGGCCGCTCGCGGTGATCGGCTCGTCGAGAATGGCGCGCAGCTGTTCCTTAAGGAAGCGCAGCCCTTCGGCAGGGTCCACCACCTCCTCGTTGAGGCGCTGCCGCAGGGCCTCCAGCACCCGGTCTGTGGCCTGCACTCCCACATCGGCACGCAACAGGTTGGATTCGATCTCCTCGAGGCTCTCGCTACTGAGGGGGTCATCGCCGAGGGTGTCAAGCAGCTGGGCCACGAAGCCCTTGCGGGTCTTCTCCAGGCCGCGGCGCAGGCGGGTGAGCCAGTCGATCTCCTCCAGGGAAACGTCTTCGACCCGGCGACCCTGGGCGGCCAGCACCTCGGCGGACCAGGTGAAATCGGCATCGAACGCCCCGAGGCTGGGCTCGTCCTGGCCGGTAGCAGGGGCGGCGGACGTTGTTGCGGGGGAAGCCGCAACGGCTCCCCCGGAAGGCTGGACCGCCGCCGGTGCGGTGGGCGAAGCGGCGAGGATCTCCTGACGACGCTGCTCCCGTTGGGCGGCGGCGAGCTCCAGCAGGGAGAGCCCGGGGGCCGGTGGGGCCGAAGCTCCAGGGACCGAGACCGGAGATGGCTCGGCAGGAGCGAATGGTGCCGTTTCAGCCGGCTCCGGAGAGGTGCTCAGCAGCTCGGCTGGCTGAGAACCAGGCCCTGCCGAAGCCGAACTCTGATCCGCCAGGGCGGAAACCGGACTGCCGGCAGGGGCTATCTGGACAGCCGCAACGCTATCAGCGGATTTCGGGGCTGACGCCGGAGCCGAGGTAATGGCGACCTGGGCAGTGGCCTCCTGTTGGGCCTTCAGGCGGGCATAGGCCTGTCGAGCCCAGGCGAGGGCATCCTCATCCACGGCAGCAGCAGCGGCCACCCCCGTTGGCGAAGGAAGCGGCAAGGTGGGTGACGGCCCTGCCGGGGCCATCGGCTGTGCTGGCGGCGAGGAATCCGCAGCGGAAGCCTCGATGGGGGAATCTTCCGAAGCGGCCGTTGTGGAGGGTGCGGCACTTTCCGGGGCCGGAGACACCGGCTCCGATGGGCCCGCAGCCCGCTTGAACCAGTCGAACACCATCGCCTAAACCTTCGCCGTGGTGAAACGGCGAAGCACGCCGTTGATCATGCGACGACCCTGCTCATCGCTATAGCGGTTGGCCAGCTCCACCGCCTCATTGCAGGTCACGGCGGGAGGGGTGGCGAAAGTCTCGAGGTCCACCACCGCCAGACGCAGGATGTCGCGATCGATGCGGGGCAGACGGGTGAGGCGCCAGCCCTCCATCACTGCATCCAACCGCCCATCAATGCTGGCGCGCCCGCGCAACACGGCGGCTGCCCGGGCCAGGGCGTCGCGTCGCACGCCATCCTGATCGGCCAGCAAGAGCAGGCGGGGCAGTTCCAGGCTGGCGGAGAGGCGGTTGATCGCCTGCTCCCCCAGTCCTAAACCAGTCTGCAGGTGCTGGCGCACCCGCGGCAAACGCTCGCCGCCAGCTTCCTGAAGTTCGCTGTCGAGCAGTTCCTGCTGGGCGCGCCGCAACTCGTCAGCGGAGCGGTCGAGGGCTTCGCGCACATGCTCAGCGAGACTGGCCTGGGCCTGTTGCAAAACCACCTCCAGGGAAGTGTCGGCGGACGGAGCTGTGGCGGAGGCGCGATCGCTGATCTGACCAAGGATCAGCAGGGCCAGCTCACGGGCGAGGGTGCGACTCTGCATCAGATCTGCTTTAAGAGTATTGGGGCGCCCGCAGCTGGGCGAGCAGGGTGGAGAAACTGCGATTGGAGGGGGCTTCGCGATCGTCGGGGCTGACGATGCCGGCTGAGATGATCGTGCGGAATGCATCTTCCACGCTGAGCTCGAGATCCCGCACCGAACGCTCCGGCACTACGGCATACCAACCGGTGGTTGGATTCGGGGCCGTGGGAATGAACACGCTCAGCATCGTTTCAGGACAACTGGCCTGAACGGCCGTTCCGATTGCCCCGGTCACGAAACCAAGGGCATAGAGACCTTCCCGGGGGTACTCCACAAGAACCACCCTGCGGAAGCGGCTTGAATTATCACGCAAAAAGGTTTCAAGCAGCTGCTTGAGGGTCTTGTACACCGAACCGGCCAGGGGAATCCTGAGCAGGGTGCCCTCACCGAACTCCAATAACCAGCGGCCCACGATGTTGCGGGCCATCAGACCGATCAGCAGGATGCCCAGCAGGGGAACCACCAAGCCGACCCCGAGGTTGATCAGTTCCTGAAGGAGTGGATTTAGGGTGTTGAAGGGGTTGAACTGCTTCGGTATTGAAGTGAGAAAAGCCAGCACGAAGCGGCTAACCGTGGTGGCCAACCAAATGGTGGTGGCCAGGGGAATCACCACCAGAAGGCCGGCGATCAGATCATTTTTGAGATCCTGCTGCAGCCGGTTTGCCAGCGGCTGATCCGGGCGGGGACTGGAGGACTCCAAGGGATGACGACCTAAGCAGGACTCCAACGGTAGTCACCCGCTGCCCCCTTAGAGAACGCTGCCCAGGCAGAGAAGGGTGAAGGCCACGATCAACGCCACAGCCCCACCGGAGCCGGCCAGCCGGCGCTGGCTAAGGGTGACCTTGCTGGTCTGGTCCGCCTGCTTGAACTGATCCTCCATCTGCTGCAGCTGCCGATCGATGAAGGAGCGGGCCGCCTGGGTCTTCTGGGCATCGGTGGCGTTGGCCGGCACCTGTCCAGCTGACTCAGCCTGCTTGATCAGCTGCTGCAACACCGCTGGTTCCTTGCTCTGCTGGCGAGCCATCTCCAATTGTCCGCGCTTGGCCGCCAGTTGCTGATCGGCCTGATCCTGCAGCAGCTTGTCGCCACCAAAGGCGATCGGAAGCGAGGCGGTGAGCAGCACGGCCAGCAGACCGCTCAGCAGGCAAACGGCCCAGAGCACCGGCGTGCGCTCCTCGCGGTCATCATCGAGCCGCGAGGAGAGATACATGAGGAGCAGACCCACCAGGGCCATGGGCGCCTGCTGGATGAGGCGTTCCACCACCAATTGGCGGAAGGCTTCCGAACCCCAGTCCCAGAGGCCCAGCACCGCGAGCATCTGAAGCAGAAGAAGCACCACCAGGGTGATGCCGATCCAACGCAGCAGGGGACTGAAACGACCGGAAGACGAGAGAGCCACGCGGTAGACAGGAACAGATGGTGACTTTACCGGCATCCCCCGATGGCACCACCCAAGCCCACCATCCCCAAGGCGAGCCACATCAGGCCGACCGAACTGGCCGCGGCCCTGCGGCAGGAAGCGGCCGCTCTCGGCTTCGATCCGGTGGGTTACGCCGCCGTGCCCGGCGGTCCGAACCTCGCCCTGCGCAACGCCGCCCTGGAACGCTGGCTGGCGGCCGGTCACCAGGGAGGGATGGCCTGGATGGCCGATCCCCGGCGCCGCTCCGTAGAAGCCCTGCTGCCGGGGGTGCGCAGCCTGATGGCGGTGGGACTGCCCTACTACGTGGCTGCAGAGCGGCAACCCGGAAGTCTGTCGGTGGCCCGCTACGGCTGGGGGCGGGACTATCACCGGGTGATCGATGCCCGGTTGCGGCGGCTGGGACGCTGGCTGGAAGCCCGGGTGCCAGGGACCCGTTGGCGGGCCTGCGTGGACAGCGCCCCCCTGCTCGACAAAGCCTGGGCGGAGGAGGCGGGCCTTGGCTGGATCGGCAAACATGGCAACCTGATTCATCGCGATCGGGGTTCCTGGCTGCTGATCGGCCACCTGCTCACGACCCTGGAGCTACCGCCAGACCGGCCGGCGGAGCCCCTCTGCGGCCGCTGCAGCAGCTGCATCACGGCCTGCCCGACCGGCGCCATCGTGGAACCCTTCGTGGTGGATGCGCGGCGTTGCATCTCGTATCACACGATTGAAAACCGGGATCCCGAGCTGCCTGGGGCCATCGCCGCGGCCCTGCACGGCTGGGTGGCGGGGTGTGACATCTGCCAGGACGTGTGCCCCTGGAATCGGAAACCCCTGGAGAGCTCACAGGACCCCGATGTGCAGCCCAGGCCCTGGTTGCTGAAGCTGCGGGCCGAGGAGGCACTGGGCTGGAATGACGACGCCTGGGACGAACGGCTGCGCGCCTCATCCCTGCGGCGGATCCGTCCTTGGATGTGGCGCCGAAACCTGAAGGCCGCCATGGGTGGGAGCGGGATTGATCCCTAGGCTGGGACGTATTCGTTGGTGATCCGTGGGCAGGCGGTGGGGATTCCGGGCCGAACGGCTGGCTAAAAAGTTAACGAAAAGCTTTGCGAAACAGCTGGCTGGAAAGTTGGCTGGAATGCCTCTACCACCCCAGGCTGAGCCAGGGCCCCTCGGGGGTTCGCTCCAGTTGGCGGCTCCGGCATTGCTGGGCGCAGCCTTGGGGCTGGGAGTGATTGGGCTTGGCAACCCTGCCCGGGCCCTGGTTCCCTACGTCTACCTGCCCCCCGCCAAGGAGATGAAAGCGGCTGGACTGGGGATCGCCCAGGCAGCTGCCCGCCTGCTGCGAATGGGCCAGGCCGAGGATGCAGCCCGGCTGGCAGCCCTCACCGTGCGGCTGATTCCCAATGACCCGCGGGGCTGGATCCTGCTGGCGGAAGCGGAGTTGCGCAGCAACCATCCCGACCAGGCCCTGAAGGCCCTGGCGCGGGCCAAGCTGCTGGAACCCGGCAACGCTGGAATCTGGCTGGCGGAAGGGTCGCTGGCCCTGCGCAACAACGATCCCACCCGGGCCGTGCCCCTGCTGCGCAAGGGTCTCGAACTTGATCCCCGCAACTCCGGCGCCTACTTCGATCTGGGTAACGCCCAAATCATGCTTAACGAAACGGGCTCAGCTCTGACGTCCTTTGAACGGGCCTCGAAACTCCGTCCCGACTTCTGGGAAGCGATCAACAACCAGGGCCTGGTGCTGTTCGAACTGGGGCGCCAGGACGAGGCCCTGCAACGTTGGCGCCAAGTGCTCAAGATCAAACCTGATGCCGCAGAAACCACCCTGGCCATGGCCGTCGGTCTGGAATTCAAGGGCGGTACAGCGAACCGCAGCGAAGCGATCCGTCTGGCCAGTCAGGCCCTCGCCAACGATCCCAACTACGTGCTCGACAGATTCCGCAAGGAACAGCTCTGGGGCGAACGGCTGCGGGCCGCCACCCGCGCCCTGCTGGCGCAGCCGGAACTGAAGGCGAGCGTGGACCGAGCCAGTGCCAATGCATCCCTTCCCGCAGAAAAAACGGAGGAGGGTCGCTGAGGCGGTTCGGCGATCGCACCAGGCAACCCCGGCGCGATCTGTAGGCTGAGCCCCGTCTTCCGCCCCTGAACCCAGCACCGGATGGCCGAGGACCGCCCCGAAGCAGCCAGCGAGGAGCCGAGCGAAGGGAGGATCGAACCTATCGCCCTGCACCAGGAGATGCAGCGCTCCTACCTCGAATACGCCATGAGCGTGATCGTGGGTCGGGCCCTGCCGGATGTGCGGGATGGACTCAAACCCGTGCAGCGCCGCATCCTGTTCGCGATGCATGAGCTGGGGCTCACCCCAGACCGCCCCTACCGCAAATGCGCCCGGGTGGTGGGGGATGTGCTCGGCAAGTACCACCCCCACGGCGACCAGGCGGTCTACGACGCCCTGGTGCGGTTGGTGCAGACCTTCTCCAGCCGCCATCCGCTCCTCGATGGCCACGGCAACTTCGGCTCCGTGGACGACGACCCAGCCGCGGCGATGCGCTACACGGAAACCCGGCTGGCCCCGATCGCCCATGGGGCGATGCTTGATGAGATCGGGGACGACACGGTTGATTTCGCCCCCAACTTCGACGGCTCCCAACAGGAACCGACAGTGCTGCCGGCCCAACTGCCCTTTCTGCTGCTCAATGGCTGCACGGGCATCGCCGTTGGCATGGCCACCAACATCCCCCCCCACAACCTCGGCGAAGTGGTGGATGCCCTAATCGCCATGATCCGCAAACCCGAACTCAGCGATGAGAAGCTGCTGGAGTTGGTGCCCGGTCCCGATTTCCCAACCGGTGGCGAGGTGCTTCTCGGCAGCGGCATCCGCGACACCTATCTCAGCGGCCGGGGCAGCATCCCGATGCGGGGCGTTGCCCACATCGAGGAAGTGCAACCCGGCAAGGGCCGCCACCGCCGCGGCGCCGTGGTGATCACCGAACTCCCCTACCAACTCAGTAAGGCCGGCTGGATCGAAAAACTTGCGGAGCAAGTGAATGAGGGCAAGATCGGCGGCATCGCCGACATCCGCGATGAAAGCGACCGCGAAGGCATGCGGGTGGTGGTGGAGGTGCGCCGCGACGCCAACGCCGAGACCGTGCTGGCCGACCTACAGCGGCGCACCGCCCTGCAGAGCAACTTCGGCGCCATCATGCTGGCCTTGGTGCAGGGCCAGCCCCAGCAACTCAGCCTGCGCGAGCTACTGCAGCAGTTCCTCGAATACCGCGAACTCACCCTGCTGCGGCGCACCCGCCACGCACTCAAACGCTGCGAGGACCGCCTGGAGGTGGTGGAAGGCCTGATCACGGCCCTGGCGCATCTGCAGGAGGTGATCGCCATGATCACCGCGGCCGCCGATGCGGCCGCCGCAAAAGCAGCACTCCAGGTCAGGCTCGAACTCAGCGAACGCCAGGCCGATGCCGTGCTGGCCATGCCACTGCGGCGGCTCACGGGCCTGGAACAGGAAAGCCTTCGCAAGGAAAGCGATGACCTGCGGGCCGAACGGAGCCGTCTGCGACTGCTGCTCGATGACCGCGTCAGCCTCCTCGATGCCCTGGTAAGTGAACTCAAGGCGCTAAGAAAGCGCTACGCCACACCGAGGCGCACCCGGCTGGTGGAAGGCGGCGACGACCTGGTGGCCCAGCGGGCGGCGGCGGTGCGTCCCAACACCGAACGGCAGCGGCAACAGGCCTTCGAGGCCCTGCCCAGCGACAGCCGCCTGCTGATCCAGGCGGATGGACAGGTGCGGATCGTGACGGCCCAAATGCTCGGCCGCCTGCACCTAGAGGAAGCCGCCGACCTAGGTGAGCATCCCGCTCCGGCCCGGGTGCTGCTGCCGGTGGCCCAGGAACCATCCCTGCTCGCCTTCAGCGCCAGCGGCCGGGTGGCGCTGCTGCGCTGGGAATTCGCCGGTCAGCAGCCAGGAAGCCTGGAGAAGTTCCTGCCCGAGGGCCTGGCGGGGGAGCGGCTATTGCAGGTGATGGCCTTGCCGAAACAACCGAGCGGCAGCCTGGGGCTGCTGAGCACCGATGGTCGCTTCAAGCGGCTGCCGATCGAGGATTTCCTGGAGCTCTCAGGCCGGGCGACCAGCGTGCTCAAGCTCAGGGATGAGGTGGAGCTGCAGCGGGTGGTGCCCTGTGACACGGGCCGGGATCTGGTGGTGGCCAGCAGCACGGGCCGGGTGCTGCGGCTCAGCGTGAACGACGCCAATCTGCCGGTGATGGGGCGGACCGCTCAGGGTCCGGTGCTGCTGCGGCTGCTGCCCGGCGAAACGGTGGTGGGAGCCACCTGCGTGGCACCCGGCGGCTCGGTGCTGCTCGCCACCGCCCTTGGAAGGATCAAACGGCTCGCCGTGGCGGAACTGCGGCTCTGCCAACGGGGCGACCTGGGCCAGATCGGCCTGCGCTTCCTGGATCGTGGGGACAGGCTGGTGGATCTGCAAGCGGACACCGGACCCCTGGTCGGCGTGATGGTGGCAGCCGCAGGAGCCGAGCGCAACCTGCGCCTCAACCACCAGGAGCTGGCTCTGGAGGACAGCGGAGGCTCCGGCAGCGACCTCGGGCTGCCGGCTGGGGCCACGATCCGGCAACTGGTTCCCCTCAATGGCTGAGGCCCGGCAGCAGGACCGCAACGACAAGACCCCACTGTGGAAGAGCGCCCGGGGCCGCCGCTGGGGTGCTGCGGGCCTGAGCAGCCTGGGGCTGCTGCTGAGTCTGGCCGCGGCCTCGGTCGTGAGAGGGGCGGGAGCACGCCCCTCCAACAGCGTCCGCCCGGCGCAGGCGCCAGCCCTGATCCCGTTGACCTCGGCGGCGGGCCAGGCGCTGCTGACCCGGGCGGGGACCCTGCGCGCCGATGAGCCGAGCCTTGCCCAGTGGTTCGAGACCCAGGCCAACCTGGCCTTCTGTGGTGCCGCTAGCGCCGTGATGGTGCTCAACAGCCTGGGCCAGCCAGCGCCGCAAGCCGCCGGCTACGGCAGCTACCGCTTCTGGACCCAGACCAACTTGTTCGAGGCCACGGCCAGCCAGCGCTTTGTCAACGCCGCCGTGGTGGCCCGCGAGGGCATGACCCTTGAGCAACTTGATGGGCTGCTGGCCTCGCAGGGACTGCGGGTGAACAGATACCACGGCGATCGGCTGACCCTGCCACAGCTGCGCCTTCTGTTACGGCTCAACCTCGCCGATCCTGGCGACCGCCTGCTGGCGAACTACGACCGCTCCGCCCTGGGCCAGAAGGGTGGCGGCCACATCTCTCCCCTAGCCGCCTACGACCCCCGCAAGGATCGCGTGTTGATCCTCGATGTGGCCCGTTACCGCTACCCGGCGGTCTGGGTGTCAACAGAGGCCCTCTGGGCCGCCCTGCGAACGGTGGACCGCAGTTCAGGCCTCAGCAGGGGGCTAGTCAGCGCAGCACGAGCGGTTCCCTGAAGAGCTGTAATCGCAAGGGCTAGCCGCGATCCTGCCAGCTCCCCCCTCCCGTTTCGGGACGGGAAGGACCATCACGGTGATGTTCAACGGGCGCATTCAAGAGGAATGGAACCACCCATGGGGCCTTTGGGGTCTGAGGGGGGCCCAATCGGGCTCGCCCCAGGGTTGAAAACTGCCTGGTACAACCCGTCCGAAGGGAGCAACAGCCCGAATCGGTCTTTGCTGGCGGCAAACGCGGGGAAAACATCCGGATCACTTCCTCCCCGGCCAGGAGAACAAGGCCCGCGGCGAACGGAGAGAGCGAACGGGGCAGGGTGGGGCCCGGCCCGCTCGCCATAGGCTGCACATCAATCAGCTCACCGGAAGGCCTCACCCGGGCTAAAAGCCGATCCCAGGAATGGAGAATTGCCTCCTGCCAGCGGCCGCGATCGAGAAAGCCAGCGTTGATGCCACGAGCTCCGGCAAACACCAGAAGAGCCGTGGCCGTGGTCTCTCCGCCGACTGCTGGATCGCTCAGATCTGATGGCAGCTGCCCATCGCGGTTGCGGCGACCCATCAGGGACTCCAGGGTCTCTCTGTAGTGACGCTCCAAGGGTTGGCGGGATGGGTCGTCAGCCGGTAGGGCCTCCAGAATCCTGGCCAGGCCCGCAACGGCCCAGCCATTGCCGCGCCCCCAGAACAATGGCGGACCCTTCCCCTCGAGGGCACGCTGCCTGGCGTGCTGATCGCGGAAGAAGAGCCGCTCGCCGGGGCTATAGAGAAATCGGGCGGTCTCCAGACTTCTGACCGCCGCCAGCCGCAGCAGGGCCGGCTCCGAATCGCGACAGGCGAGGGCCACCCAGGCGGGGGGCGCCATGGCAATTGCATCGATCCACCAAGGCTGGGTCGGTTGACCGGCGGCGATCACACGCCCGACACGGCGGCGCAGGGGATCCAGCATTGCCTTTTCGGGCCGGATCGGCTCCAAAGCCACATAAGCGTCGCCGACGGCAAAATCATCGGGATGGTCGAAGGATCGCCAGGGGGCTTCTCCGATCTCCCAGCCGTTCTCGCGGCCGATAGCCGCCACCAAATCCGCCGGGGCAGCCTCACCGCTGCGTTTGGCGAAAGCGATCAAACCCTGATAGAGGTAGCCATAGCTCCAATCCTGGAGATCGACTGGATTCCTTTGGAACCGTCGCACGAGAGGCAGTCGTTGCCAGGCTACTGTCCAGCGTCTTCGAAGGATCGGTTGACGGAGCTGCGCCTGAACGATCTGCTCCATCGCCCTGCGAGTGCGAAATGTCAATGGGGTCTCTCCAGCCTGGGCGGGACGCCCGAACGAACGCAGACGCCACTCAGCTGGCTGATCGGTTCCGCCGCTGCAGGCCCCCAAAGCCAAAGGTGCCATCAGCCCTAGAACGACGACGACCGAAGGGTTGGGACTTTTACTAAGGATCATTAGGACCTCCTGAGAACGGGCAGAATGACTGCATCGCAATAGATTTGATCAGTATTCAGGCCGATAAAGAAGGCTGATCCTGCGGGGCAGCATGGTCATCGCTTCGCTTCGGCACAACCGGATCAAAATCCTGACCCCGCAATCGCTACCAGCCGCGCCGTGTCGAGTTTGGGCAATCCAGCCGAAATAACCTACCAATGATTTAGATGCGTGGGGTCGTTCAGCCTAAGGAATCGGGGCAGCGTGGCCGCAACTCAGCTGCAAGCAGCTGCCAGACCAGCCGGCTCAAGCATCAACTTCGAGCGCCGAACCTCCTCATCCATGGGGATCGGATAGGCGCCATCGAAACAGGCCGTGCAGAACTGGCCCGAATCGCTGCGGGCGGCCTCCACCATGCCCGTCTTGCTCAGATAGGCCAAGGAGTCGACGCCGAGGTGCTGCTCGATTTCGGCCAGGGTGAGGCGAGCGGCAATCAGATGATCCTGGGTGTCGGTGTCGATGCCGTAGAAGCAGGGGTGGGTCACCGGCGGCGAGCTGATCCGCATGTGCACGGCGGTGGCGCCGGCATCCCGCAAGGCCTGCACCAGCTTGCGGCTGGTGGTGCCGCGCACGATCGAATCATCGATCACAACCACCCGTTTACCGGCGAGCACATCCGGCAACGGGTTGAGCTTCACCCGGATGCCAGCCTCCCGCATCGCCTGGGTGGGCTGGATGAAGGTACGACCCACATAGCGGTTCTTGATCAATCCATCGGCAAAGGGGATGCCGCTGGCCTGGGAATAGCCAATCGCCGCCGGAATTCCGGAATCGGGAACACCAATTACGAGATCGGCATCCACGGGATTTTCACGGGCTAGCACCTCACCGATTCGAACCCGGTAGCTATAGAGAGATTCGCCAAAGAAACGGCTATCAGGCCTGGCAAAGTAAATCATCTCGAACACACACAACTTGGCCGGTTCTTCAATCCACCGCTGCCGTTGTGGAATCGGATCCCCCATCAGGAAATGGATCAATTCACCGGGCTGCACATCGTCGCTGTAGCGGGCACCGATGATGTCGAGGCCACAGGATTCACTGCTCACCACCCATTGGGCCTGCTCGGGTTCCCCGATCAGACCGAACACCAGGGGGCGGATGCCATGGCCATCCCGCAGGGCGAACAGACCCTCCGATGTGCCGATCACCAAGCTGAAAGCCCCGCGACAGCGGGCGGCGGCGCTGCGAATGGCGGCATTCCAACTCTGGCCGCCATCCACCGCCTGCTGGAGGGCAAAGGCGATGAGTTCCGAATCGGTGGTGGAGGTGAACTCGCCGGCGAGATGGCTAAGCGACTCCCTCAGCTCAGCCGCGTTAACCAGATTGCCGTTGTGGGCTAAGGCGAAGGCACCGAGGCGGGTCATCAACACCACGGGCTGGGCATTGCAGACCTTGCTGCTGCCGGTGGTGGAATAGCGGTTGTGGCCAATCGCCAATTCACCGGGCATGCGCTCGAGCACGTCCTGGTCGAACACCTGGCTCACCAGCCCCATGTCCTTGTGGAGCCGCACATGGGAGCCATCGAACACGGCGATACCGGCCGATTCCTGGCCGCGGTGCTGCAAGGCATACAGACCGAAGTAGGTGAGGTTCGCCACCGCCTGCTGGGGCGCCATCACCGCGAACACGCCACAGGCCTCCTCCGGCTTGTCAGGCCGCTCGGCCTTCGCTTCAACGCCGCACTGTTCCTGAGTGGAACTGGGCGAGAACGGCACGGCAGCGGGCGAGCCGGAAGAGTCGGGGTCGGAACTGGTCACGGAACTCGCCGGCACACCGAAGGGCCATCCTGCCGCATCATCTTTCGGGAGGAGGTGCCGCTTGCCGCAACCGGCGGGGAATGGCCCCCTCGAACCGCTCCTGCAGCAAGACCAGGGGCTGCTTCAGCAGAACCTCGCCGGCCTGCGCCACGATGAAGGTGGGCTCGGGCTGGACCACCCCCAAGCGCGTGGCCGGAACGGCGGAACCGGCAGCGGCCAGCAGCTCCTGCCAGGCCGCATTGGCCGCAGGCGACACACTGACCAGCACCCGGGCACCGCCCTCAGCGAAAAGAAGCCGATCCAGGCGGGCCCCGCCGGCCGGTAGCTCCAGGTGAGCCCCCAGTCCAGAAGCGATGCAGGCCTCCGCCGCCGCTACAGCCAGACCGCCATCGGAAAGATCATGGGCGGAGGCCACCAAGCCAGCGGCGATCGCTTCCCGCACCAAGGCCTGCACCGCCACCTCCAAGTCGAGATCCACCAACGGAGGCCGGCCCGTGAGCGCGGCGTGGATCACCTGCAGATAGCTGCTGGCAGCCAGACCCACCCGCCCATCAACCGGTGAACCGCCAGCCTCCGGCGGAACACCGAGCAGCCAGATCGCATCGCCCGCTTGCCGCCAGGCCAACCCGGTGACATGGGCCAGGTCATGAACCAGGCCCACCATGCCCACCACCGGGGTGGGATGGATGGGCTGCATGGTTCCATCCGGCAGGCGAGTCTCGTTGTAGAGGGACACATTGCCGCCGGTGACCGGGGTGGCGAGGGCCAGGCAGGCGGCTGAAAGGCCGCGGCAGGCCATGGCCAGCTGCCAGTAGCCCGTGTCGGTATCGGGGGAGGGGAAGTTGAGGTTGTCGGTCACAGCCAGGGGCTCGGCGCCGACGCAGCTGAGATTGCGGGCGGCTTCGGCCACCGCCGCCATGCCACCCCGCTCGGGATCGAGGGCCACCCAGCGGTTGGGGCAATCCACCACCGCCGCCACCCCGCGCCTCGAGGACACCAACGATCCCTCCCCCTGCTGGGGGCGCAGCCGCACCACCGCCGCATCGGCGCCGCCCGGAGGCACCACTGTGTTCGCCTGGACCTGGTGGTCGTACTGGCGCCACACCCAGCGCTTGCTGGCGATCGTGGGGTCATCGAGGAGCCGCAGCAGCACCTCCCCCCAGCCCAGATGGACCTGGGGGAGTTGAATGCCGGCGGGATCGGCGGGAGGAAGCTCGGCCTCACTCCAGCGCCAGTGGGCCTGAATCGCTGCGGGTGGTTCGGCCAAGAGGGTGTGGTGGTTGATCGGCGTGTCCTCGGCCAGGGCGCTAGCGGGCACCTCGGCGGCCACCTGGCCGTGCTGCAGCACCCGCACCACGTTCTCCTCCAGCACCCTGCCCACCACGGCGGCCTGAAGGCCCCAGCGCCGGAAACGGGCCATCAGGACCTCCTCGCGCCCTGGTTTCACCACGAAGAGCATGCGCTCCTGGGATTCGCTGAGCAGAAACTCGTAGGGCGTCATGCCCTCCTCCCGGGCCGGGACGCGATCGAGGTCAAGCTCGATGCCCAGCCCCCCCTTGGCGGCCATCTCCGAGCAGCTGCAGGTGAGACCGGCGGCGCCCATGTCCTGAGCGGCCACAACATCACCGCTCTGGAAGGCCTCCAGACAGGCCTCGATCAGCCCCTTCTCCAAAAACGGATCCCCCACCTGCACA
Source organism: Cyanobium sp. (assembly GCA_014191755.1). Lineage (GTDB taxonomy): Bacteria > Cyanobacteriota > Cyanobacteriia > PCC-6307 > Cyanobiaceae > Cyanobium. The sequence goes on along the minus strand of BJHE01000004.1, from coordinate 9,227 downwards.
GCGGGCCGGTCATCGAGGGAGGCCTCGGTGAGTTCGGCGCTGGCGAAGCTGGCGCCTCCCATGCCGTCACGGCCGGTGGTGCTGCCCACGTAAACCACCGGATGGCCAACGCCCCGGGCGCCGGCGCAGACGATTTCCTCGGTCTCCATCAGCCCGAGGGCCATGGCGTTGACAAGCGGATTGCCGCTGTAGCTCGGATCAAAGGCCACCTCACCGCCCACGGTGGGAACCCCCACGCAGTTGCCGTAGTGGGCGATGCCCGCCACCACCCCCTCCATCAGGCCGACGTTGCGGGACTCTTCGAGGGGCCCGAAGCGCAAGGCGTTGAGGAGGGCGATCGGCCGAGCGCCCATGGTGAAGATGTCCCGAAGGATGCCTCCCACCCCGGTGGCGGCCCCCTGAAACGGCTCGACGGCCGATGGATGGTTGTGGCTCTCGATCTTGAAGGCCAGCCGCTGACCCTCACCCAAATCCACCACGCCGGCGTTCTCGCCAGGGCCCACCAGGATGCGGGGGCCGCTGGTGGGGAACTGGCTGAGCAGGGGGCGGGAGTTTCGATAACAGCAGTGCTCCGACCACATCACGCCGAACATGCCGAGCTCGGCCCGGTTCGGAGCCCGGCCCAGCCTTCGCACGATCTCGTCGTAATCAGTCTGGCTGAGCCCTTCCTTGCGCAACGCTTCGGGCACCGAATAGGCAGGGGAGGAAACCACCAGCGCGGGCATGCAGGATGGCTCCAGTATCCGACTCTGGGGTTCAGGACCTGGGGTTCAGGGCCTGGGGTTCAGGGGCCGAAGTGGCGCCAGACCTGGCTAGACCCAGGGATCGTCGTAGGGACGGCCGCGGTAGCGATCGGAGCCGGACCGCTCGGGGGCCCTGCGGGCCGATGGCCGCCGCGAGCGGGCCTCCAGGGTCTGATCCGACCCTTCGCTGAGATCCTCATCCAGCGGTGAGTCATCGGACCAACGATCCTGCCAAGGCTCAGGTGCTGGGTCTTCGCCTGATTCTGGTACTTCCTCTTGCCAATCCTCCAGGGGATCCCAGGCCGGTGCCTGAGTGGGGTCGGTTGGGATCGGTCGCTCGTCCGAGGGGCGCCCCGGATCCCGCTCATCCAGGAAGCCCTCCCAGGGAGGCTCCTCCAGCCAACCCTCCAGCCGCCCCTCGACCCGATCACCCACCTGCTGGAACTGGTCACGCAGGCGGCTTGTTTCCTCGCCCACCTGCTCCCGCCAGCGCCTGGAGCGTCGCAGTAACTCCTGGCGAACGCTGGAGCGGGCCAAAGGGAGATCGTCGAGGCTCTGCAGGGCCGTGATCACCTGGCCGGACTGCTGATCCACGATCCGCTCGGGGCTGAGGCGCCAGCGGCTGCTGCCCGGCAGCCGGGGATCGCTGCGGGCCACTAGGTAGTGGAGGATCCGGCCGCTTCCCAACTCCACGGCAGCATCGGCCACGGTGCCGAGCGGTGCCTGATCGGCCCCAAACAGGGTGGCGCCGATCAGGGTGGGCAGCTGCTCCAGCACACCGGGCTCGGTGTCGGCGCCCTCGCCTTTCACGAAGGCTTCGCCCTCGGAAAGCCCCCGGAGCTGATTGAGCCGCCACACGCGACGGGTGGAGCGGAACGAGGAGGGCCGGCTGACCCAACCGAGCAGGCGGTGGACGGGGGGATGCATCCACCCCAGCATCCCGGGCCCATGGTCGAGGCCTTGGTCACAGCGGACCCGCAACCGGAGCAGATCGCTCAGCAGCAGCTGCTCGGGAAGGGCCACGGGCTCGGATCGGAAATCTGGGGGCGACTCAGCTGCGGATCTGAACCGGCATCACCAGATAGGTGAAGGCACCATCTTCCCCCACCGGAACCAGCACCGCCGGGGTGGTGGGGCCGTTGCACTGGAGCACCACCTGCTCGGATCCGATCGCCTTGAGGCCATCGAGGAGGTAGCGCACGTTGAAGGCGATCTCGATGGGATCGCCCTCGATCGTGGCGGCCACGGCCTCCGAACCGCTGCCCACATCCTGGGCATCGGCGCGGATCTGCACCTGGCCCGCCAACGGATCACTGCTGATCTTCACCACGTTGTTGTGCTGGTCCGCCAGCACGGCCACCCGTTCAAGAGAGGCGGTGAAGGCGCGCCGATCCACCCGGAGGGAACGGCTGAAGGTTTCCGGCAACAGCTGGCGATAGTTGGGATAGGTGCCATCGAGGCTGCGGCTGGTGAGCACCTGATCGGCCCAGAGCACCACCACCTGCCCCCGCTCACTGAACAGGCTCAGGGGCTCATCGGAGGGGCGGCCGGACAGGAGGCGCTCCAGTTCCCGCAGGGAACGGGAAGGCACCGTGACTGCGAAGGGCTCCCCCCCCTCGGAGAGCGGCGCTTCGCTGCCCGGGGCGACGGCATCCTCAAGGCGCTGCACGGCCAAGCGATGGCCATCGGTGGCGGCGCACTCCAGGCTGTGTTCCGCCAGCCGCAGGTGCACGCCGGTGAGCAACTGCTTGGCCTCGTCAGAAGAACTGGCAAACAAGGTGGCGCGTAGCCCCTTCACCAGGGATTCGGCATTCAGGCGGATCGGCGTGCCGCTCTGGGCCAGGGGGAGATCGGGGAAATCCTCGGCGGGCATGCCGCGCATGCGGTAAGAGCCGGAAAGGCTGGTGAGCTCCACCTGCTCCTCGCCCTCGGTGCAGCTCAAGGTGAGGGGGCTGTCGGCGGATAGGCGGCTCACGATTTCGCCGAACAGGCGGGCCGGCAGCGTGATCGCGCCACTGCTTTCCACTGCGGCGGGCAGGCTGGTCTGGATGCCGAGGCTGAGGTCGAAGCCGGTGAGGCTCAGGCGGCCGGTGGCGGCATCGGCGGTCAGCAGCACGTTGGCCAGCACCGGGTGGGTGGGCCGTGCTGCCACGGCCCGGCTGATGAGCTGAAGGCTGGAGCTGAGTTCAGCCTGGGAACAGACCAGCTTCATGGGGGCCAGGGCGGAAGCGGAGGAACCGTTGTCGGCCCACGGTTTCACACGGTGGGTCAAAGCGCAACGGGCGAACTCCGGCTGGAGCTTCCGCCCTGCCAGAAATCCCGCAACGGTCATTAAATGGATTGAATAAAAAGAACAATCCAATCGTCGTCGTAGAGGCGGTGGAAACGGGGGAAATCGATGGCTATCCCTGTGCCTATCGGCGTTTTCCACGGAAATAGCCTGGGGAGGGTGGTTCCCCAGTTGGTGAAATTGGGTCGTTTTCCACCATTTCCCCGGCCTGGGGAAAGGTGATGGCGGCGATCGGCCGGTTCCAGCCCCCGTTTTTCCTCAGCTAATCCCAACCTTGCGCCTGCTTTTCCTGGTCCGCCTTTCGGATTGGCTGGCGGCTCAGAACCCCATCACCCGGGCCACGGTCGCCAGGTCCGGATCGATGCCGGTGTGGAAGTGGGAGTCGTTGTGTTCGATCGCCGTGGTGGGGTCCTTCAAGCCGTTGCCGGTGAGCACGCACACCACGGTGGCTCCCGCCGGCACTTCGTCACGTCGCTTCAGCAGGCCCGCCACGGAGGCGGCACTGGCTGGCTCGCAGAACACTCCCTCACCACTACCCAGAAACTTGTAGGCGTCGATGATCTCGGCGTCCGTCACCGCCATGAAGTCACCGTTGCTTTCGGCCTTCGCCTTGAGGGCGTTTTCTCTGTTCACCGGATTACCGATCCGGATGGCTGTGGCGATGGTGTCCGGTTGCTCCACCGTGTGACCCAGCACCAGCGGCGCGGCCCCGGCGGCCTGGAAGCCCATCATTCGCGGCAGGGTGCGGCTATGGCCGGCCTCCCGGTATTCGTTGAAGCCCATCCAGTAGGCGCTGATGTTGCCGGCGTTGCCCACCGGGATGCAAAGCCAGTCGGGGGCGTCGCCGAGGGCGTCGACCACTTCGAACGCCGCCGTTTTCTGGCCCTGCAGCCGGTAGGGGTTGAGGGAATTCACCAGGGTGACCGGGTAGGTGTCGGCCACCTCCCGAACGATCGCCAGGGCCCGGTCGAAGTTGCCCTTCACCGCCAGCACCTCGGCGCCATAGAGCAGGGCCTGGGCCAGCTTTCCCTGGGCCACGTAGCCATCGGGGATCAGCACGAAGGCCCGCATGCCGCCGCGGCGGGCATAGGCGGCCGCGGCGGCGGAGGTGTTGCCGGTGCTGGCGCAGATCACCGCCTCCGAGCCGGCCTCCTTGGCCTTGGAGATGGCCATGGTCATACCCCGGTCCTTGAAGGAGCCGGTGGGGTTGAGCCCGTCGTATTTGAGGAACACCTTCACGCCCCTGCCGACCCGTTCGCTGATCACCGGCGCCGGGATCAGGGGGGTGGCGCCTTCCCGCAGGGTGATCACCGGTGTGGCCGCGCTTACCGGCAGCCAGCGGCGATAGGCCTCGATCAGGCCGGGCCAGTCCTGCAGGGTGGCGACCGGGGCTACCTGCCCCAGCCGCCGCAGAGCTTGGAGCAGGGCCACGGATGCACCAGAGAAGCAGAGAGGAAATCTACCTCTCGGTTCTCCACACGGTTCTCAACAGCCTTTTCCCCAGGTCTGCCCGAACTGCTCCGCTCGACTCGGCGCCTGTTGCATCCAGTTCCGATCGGTCGGCGTTCAGCGGCTGCCTGAGTCCTTGTCCTGCAAACCATCGAGCGGCGATTCTGAGAAGAAGCGCACCAGGTCGGAAATCGAATTGGCCTTTTGCAACAGGGCCAGCAGGGCCGGCAGGTTCACCTCCATTTCACGGTTGGGATAAGCCCTCAGGAAGGACACGGGCGAAAGGTTGCCGTCGCCTTCTGCGATCCCGATCACCAGGGCCGAGCGCAGCGCCGGCACGCCAGCCCCGGGGGTTTTGAGCGGATAAACGATGTTGGCGAGGCGATCCAGCAGTGCCTCCCCGATGCGGGTGTTGAGCAGTCGGCTCACCAGCACCAGGGGCAAGGGGATGGATTGGTTGAGCAGTTTTCCCACTTCCACCGGGTTCTGGTTGCTGAACCTGAGCAGGTCGGCCAGGAGGCCCTGAGCCTGGCCTTTCTTGGCCAAGAGTTCCATATCGGCCACGGGGATGGAGCGGCGGAAGGCTCCACTCACCAGCACGATGTTCTCTGCTGCCAGCGCGGCCGGGGTTGAGCACAGCAACCCGACTCCCAGCAGGGCGCCGAGCAGTCGGCGGCGGTTTCGCCGGTGCGGGTTCAAGCGTTTCGCTGCTGCGGAAGCCCCGGCGTCAGGCGAGCGATGGCTCTGTGGAAAGCCCTGCTGAAAACCGGTCGGAAGGCTGGCCAAAGATCGCATCACTTCTGGGCAGGAATCTAGGTGCCGCCATTGCGCCTGCCGCCGCTCAGGCGGGGCTTACCAGAACATCGCGCAGCAGCCGCACCACCCCCCGCTCGGCCAGACCCCGGGCCATTTCGAAACCCATCTGCCTCAGGTCGGGTTCGCTGAGCACTCGGGGCAGGCGCTTCAACAGGAGCTGGGGTTCAAAGCCGGGCAGATCCTGCAGGATTGCCGCCAGTTGCCGCAGGGGTTCGAGGTCGAGCAATGGTTCACCCCTGCGGTCAGCTTCCGGCAGACGCTGGCGCAGGCCGGGCGGCAGCAGGTTGGGGGGCAGTCGGCGACCCAGCCGCAGGGTGGTACGCCAGGCCAGCGCGTCCACCCGCTGCACGGCCGCCTCCACTAATTGGCGGCGCAGCAGGCCGCCGTTGGGAGAGAACAGGAATTCGATCACCTGATCCAGCAGCCCTTCCAGGTCCAGTTGGGCCTGCAGGGAGGCACTGTTGACCAAGCTTTCGAGTCGCTGCCAGCGGAACTCGTCGCCGTCGTAGAGCATTTCCCGCAGGCTGCGGCGCAGCTGGGGATCGGGATCCTCCATCAGGCGGCGGGCGAAGTAGGGATAGGCGGCGCCGAGAATCTTGAAGTCGGGATCCACGCTCAGGGCGATGCCCTCCAGGGTGATCAAAGAGCGGATAATCAGGGCGTAATAGGGGGGAACTTGGAAGGGGAAGCGATACATCACGCCGGAGAGATCGTCAGTTACTGCTTTGAAATCCATCCGACTCACTCCCATCTCTAGGGCCTGGCCGAACACGCTTTCAAAAGCGGGAACGATCGGCTCTAGATTCACCTCCTCACCGAGGAAACCGAGGGCCACGAAATCCTTGGATAGTGCTCCAAAATTGCGGTTCACAAGGTGAACAACTGCTTGAATTAGGCCGGTGCGTGATTCACGGCTCACCGTGCTCATCATGCCGAAATCGAGATAGGCCAATCGACCGTCAGGCAGGGCGAGCAAATTGCCAGGGTGGGGATCGGCGTGGAAGAACCCGTGTTCCAGTAGCTGCTGCAGGCTGCAGCTCACCCCCACTTCCACCATGTCGTCGGGGTCCACACCAATGCCTCGCACGGCATCGAGGTTCGTGAGTTTCACCCCATCGATCCACTCCATCGTGAGCACGCGCCGGCTGGTGGCTTCATGGAAAATGCGCGGCACAGCGATGCGAGGATTGTGGATGTGAAGCTGAGCGAATTTTTCCGCATTCGCCGCCTCATTGAGATAGTCCATTTCCTCGAACACCCGCTGACCCAGTTCATCGATCAGCGCCACCAGATCACTGCGGATCAGACCCACGTTGCGATTAAGCCAAGCGGCGATGTTGCGCACGATGTAGAGATCGAGCGTGATCTGCTCGCGCAGGCCCGGCCGCTGCACCTTCACGGCCACCTTCTGGCCGCCTTTCAGCACGCCCCGGTGCACCTGGCCCAGGGAGGCCGCCGAGATCGGTTCGCGCTCCAGGTGTTCGTAGATCGTGTCCACAGGCGCCCCGAGGTCCTCCTCGATGCAGGCCATCGCCAGGCCGGAATCGAAGCCCGGTAACTGGTCCTGGAGCTGGGCCAGCTCCTCGAGCAGCACCGGCGGAATGATGTCGGGCCGGGTTGAGAGGGCCTGGCCGGCCTTGATGAAGGCGGGTCCCAGGGAGGCCACCAGCGTGGCGGCCTCGCGGGAGCGTTCCCGCACCCGTTCACCCCGCAGTCGCCCCAGCAACCGGTCGCTGCCTACACCCATCAGGTACAAAGCTATCGGCACCAGGGTCTGCCAGAGGCGGCGAAACAGGCGCTGGGGATGGCCGGCGTAGATGCGGGTGATGGCGGCCGGGTCGTAACGCAGCAAGCCGCTGATTTCGATGAAATCGCTGAGTTCGCTGCGGTCTGCACCTGGACTGGCGTTCACCGGCGCGCCAGAGTCGCTTGGTGCCTGGATCATGGGCTCGATCGGCGGTACTGGGGCCATGGGGTCGGCGCTGAACACAGTGGCCCGCATCGCCGCCAGGGCCTGTTCCGCGGCCGTGGCGCCCCCGCTGGAGTCTTCCTCCCTACGAGGGTCGCTGGCTGTGGCTGGGTTGGCGATGTTGGCGGCGGCAGAGGATGGCATCGAGGCTGACGTCCGAGCCGCGGTTGGGTCTTGATTCTGTCGGGCGGAGGTGGGGTGGCGGGGCTGTGGTGATCACCGCCCGGTTCCGGGGCGTGCCTCCTGCGGCCGGAGGGGGGCCTGTTCCTACGTGCTGGCTGCCGCTACGGTCGAGCATTGCATGCACACGCTCGCTGGAGGCCGGGGTGCTTACGGGTCTGCGCCTCGAGAATATTGCCCTGATCGAGCGGCTGGAGCTGGCTTTTGCTGAAGGCTTCACTGTGCTCACCGGTGAGACCGGCGCCGGCAAATCGATCCTGCTCGACGCCCTCGACGCCCTCCTGGGCGGTGCCCAGGGTGCCCAGGGGGCGCGGCTGCTGCGTCGTGGCAGTGAGCGCGGCCGGATCGAGGCGAGTTTCGCGCTTACGCCACCGGTGCAGGCCTGGCTGGAGCAGCAGGAGCTGGAGGCCGAGGAGGACGAGCTGCTGCTCAGCCGCGACTGGCGCCTGCAGGAGGGACGGCCGATCAGTCGCCACCGGCTCAATGGCGTGGCAATCGGACGGAGCCAGGTGCTGGAGCTCCGCCCCCTGCTGCTGGATCTCACCGTGCAGGGTCAGACCCAGCAGCTGGCCCGGCCCGGCCAGCAGCGCCGCTGGCTCGACCGCTTCGCCGGGGCCGATCAGGTGCCGCTGCTGGAGGTCGCGGCGGTGGCCTGGCGAGCCTGGCGGGAGGCCACCGCCGCCCTGGCCGCCGCCCGTGCCGACCAGGCCAGCCTTGAGCAGGAACGTCAGCGCCAGGAGCAGCTGCTGGAGGATCTGGAGGCGGCGGCCCTGGAGGACCCCCAGGAGCGGCAACGCCTTCAGATCGACCAGGACCGTCTGGCCCACGGAGTGCGGCTGCAGGAGGGGGTGATGGCCCTGCTCGGCCGGCTGGTGGAAGGAGCGGAGGGGGCGCCTTCGGTGCTGGATCACCTGGCGGCCTGCGAACAGGAACTGCAGCAGATGGCCGGACTCGATCCTTCCGTGGCCGATCTGGCCGGGGCCTGCACCGATGGCCTGGCCTCCCTGCAGGATCTGGCCCGTGATCTCGACCGCTACGGCGCTTCCCTCGAGAGCGATCCGGCTTTCCTGGCGGAACTGCAGGAGCGCATCGCCCAGCTCAAAGCTCTGGAGCGTCGCCAAAGCCTTGAGCTTCCCGAGTTGATCGCCCTGCGCGATCGCCTGCGGGAGCAGCTGGCCCCCGGCGGTTTCGAGGCTTCCCTCGCCGCCCTTGAGCAGGCCGAGGTCAACGCCCGCCGCCGCCGGGATGGGGCCAATGCCGCCCTGAGCGCTGCGCGCACCCGGGCCGCACGCGGCCTTGAAGGCCAGCTGATGGAGGCGCTGCGGCCGATGGGCCTGGCCCAGGTGCGCTTCGCCGTGGCGATCGAGCCCGCCGATGCCGGTGAGGAGGGAGCTGATGTGGTGCGATTCCTGTTCACGGCCAACCCCGGCCAACCTCTGGCACCCCTGGCGGAGGTGGCCTCCGGAGGTGAGATGAGCCGCTTTCTCTTGGCCCTGAAAACCTGCCTGGCCGCCGCCGATCCCCATGTCACCTTGCTCTTCGATGAGATCGACACCGGTGTCAGCGGCAGGGTGAGTGGCGCCATGGCGGCCCTGCTCAAACGTCTGGCCGCCAGCCGCCAAGTTTTCTGCATCACCCACCAGCCCCTGGTGGCCGCCGCCGCCGACCACCACTTCCGGGTCAGCAAGGTGGTGGAGGCTGGCCTCACCCACACCCGAGTGTCCCACCTGCGGGACACTCAGCAGCGCCAGGCCGAACTGGCCGAACTGGCCGGCGGCGA
>BJHE01000003.1:49936-117166 GCA_014191755.1 Cyanobium sp. | reverse complement strand
CCAGATAGGCGGTGGGGAAGAGCAGCAACCCGGACCAACCAACGAAAACGAAGCGGTCGCGCTTGAGCCAGTCGTCGAGGACGTCGAACCATCCCCGCTGGGGCAAGCGCCCTGCAGCGATCGTCATAGTGGAGCTTCACGAAGCGTTACATACCAACCTTACTAGCTGCTGCGCCAGTGGCGCGACCGAGGGCCTGCGATCGGAGCCTCAATGAGCAATTGCACCTAGGCACCGGGGCTGCCGCTCGGAACGCGCTGGCGAAGGGGCTCCGAGAGGGGGGGGATCAACCCGAATCCCTACTTCGATGAATCCGAATCCGTACTAGAATAGAAAAGTGGAATAAAAACTGCGGTGGATAAGGATTCGTGAAGGTGTTGCTGGTCTATCCCGAGTTTCCGAAGACTTTCTGGAGTTACGAAAAGATCTTGGAGCTCGTGCAGCGCAAGGTTTTGCTGCCGCCCCTCGGCTTGGTGACAGTGGCCGCCATCCTTCCCCAAGAATGGGACTACAAATTGGTGGATGTGAACATCCGTCCCGTGGACGAGTTGGAATGGCAATGGGCCGATCTGGTGATCATCTCGGCGATGATCGTTCAGAAGGACGACATCATCCGCCAGATCGGCTTCGCCCGGTTCCACGGCAAACCGGTCGCCGTGGGGGGTCCCTATCCCACCTCCACACCAGAGGAATTGGTCGCGGCCGGAGCGGACTTCCTGATCCTCGATGAGGGTGAAATCACCTTGCCCATGTTTGTGGAAGCGCTGCAGCGGGGTGAGAAAAGCGGCCAGTTTCGCTCCGATGGGGTCAAACCGGATGTGACGACCACCCCAATCCCCCGCTACGACCTGCTTGAGCGAGGGGCCTACGACTCGATGAGCGTGCAGTTCTCCCGCGGCTGCCCGTTTCAGTGTGAATTCTGCGACATCATCGTGCTCTACGGCCGCAAGCCCCGCACCAAGGAACCGGCCCAACTGATCGCCGAATTGCAGTGTCTTTACGACCTTGGCTGGAAGGGCGGCGTGTTCATGGTGGATGACAACTTCATCGGCAACAAACGCAATGTCAAACGGATGCTGCAGGAGCTGGAGGTGTGGCAGCGCGAACGGGGCTACCCCTTCCGCTTCGACACCGAGGCCTCCCTTGACCTGGCCGACGATCAGGAGATGATCGATCTCATGCTGAGCTGCAATTTCGCCGCCGTGTTCATGGGTATCGAAACGCCCGACACCGACAGCTTGGCTGTGACCAAAAAATTCCAGAACACCCGCTCACCGCTGCTGGATTCGGTGGACAAAGTGACCCGCTCGGGCCTGCGCGTGATCGCCGGCTTCATCATCGGCTTCGATGGCGAGAAAGCTGGCGCGGGTGAGCGGATCGTGGCCTTCTCGGAAGAGACGGGCATCCCCACCACCACGTTTTCGATGTTGCAGGCGCTGCCCCATACCGCCCTGTGGCACCGCCTCGATAAGGAGGGCCGCCTGATCGAGAAGGACGGCAACATCAACCAGACCACCCTGATGAACTTTGTGCCCACCCGGCCTGTGGAGGACATCGCCAAGGAGTACGTGGAAGCCTTTCAAGCCCTCTACGAACCCCACCGCTACCTGGATCGGGTCTACCGCTACTTCCTCAAGCTCGGCACACCCCGGGTCAAGCCGGCCGCGCAGCTGCCGGAGTGGGTGGTCGTGCGGGCCTTGCTGATCGTCTGCTGGCGCCAGGGGATGAAGCGATCGACCCGCTGGGCCTTTTGGCACCACCTGATCCACATGCTGATTGCCAATCCGGGCGTGGCCGAGCAATACCTCGCCGTCTGCGCCCACAACGAGCACTTCCTTGAGTACCGCGACATCGTGCGCGAACAGATTGAGGACCAACTCGCCGCCTACCGGCATGAGCTGGAGCGCCATCCTGATCTGTTGGCAAACCCCCAAGCCGAGCTCCAAGCAAACGACATTCCGGTGCGTTCATCCCTGGCTCGCTGAGCACCACCTGCGGGCCCTGCCACTGATTGGTCAAACTGAGCCGTTACCGCCGCCCAGACCATGCACGTCGTCGAGCTTTCCCTCCGGCTCACCCCCATGCCGATTGCCGTGCAGCGCAAGGAGCAGGAGGCGGCCCTGGCGCTCTACAGGGAGGTGCGCCAAGCGATCGAGAGCGGCCACCCCAAGGTGCTGGAGCTGCACTGCGAAAAGGACGAGCACAAGCACATCAGCCTGCTGAGCAGCGAGGTGGTGGCGGTACAGACCTACGAAAAATCCGCGGCATCCAGCGGCAGCAAGCGGCCCGGTTTCAGCCTCGATGGCTGATCCCGCTCCCCTGCCGCTGCTGCGGGTGAGCGGGCTGGTGTTCCGCTGGAGCAACGGCCAGCCGGCCCTGGACCACTGCGATCTCGAGATTTCCAGACCGGGGCTTTGGATGTTGGTGGGCAGCAACGGCAGTGGCAAGAGCACCCTCCTGCGCCTAATCAGCGGCTTGCTCCAGGCCGATGGCGGCAGGGTGCACACCCTCCTCAAGCCCGCCCTGGTGTTCCAGAACCCCGACCACCAGCTGCTGTTGCCGAGCTGCGGCAGCGATCTGCAGCTCGGGCTCCCCTCCGGCCTACCTGCGGCCGAGCGCACCGCCCGCATGGAGCGGGCCCTGCAGCAGGTTGGGCTGGGCGGCATGGAACGACGGCCGATCCACTCCCTCAGCGGCGGCCAGAAACAGCGCCTGGCGATCGCCGGCGCCCTGGCCAGCGACGCCGAGCTGCTGTTGCTCGATGAGCCCACAGCCCTGCTCGATCCCGACAGCCAGCGGGAGGTGCTGGTCCTGATCCGCTCGCTCTGCAGCCGGGACGAGCGGCCGATCACGGCCCTCTGGATCACCCATCGCCTCGAGGAGCTCGACTGCTGCGACGGCGCCGCTCGTATGGAGGCGGGCCGGGTGGGACCCTGGCTGGACGCGGCCAGGCTCCTCCCCTTGCTTGCCGGCGCGGCCGAAAGGTAAACTCCTACGGTCCGCCACGGCGGCCATTCCTCGGTAGCTCAGTGGTAGAGCGGTCGGCTGTTAACCGATTGGTCGCAGGTTCGAATCCCGCCCGGGGAGTTCAGCTCACACCAAAAGCTTCGGCTTGGGAGGTCGAAGTGCTTGCCCAGAACCGAACCTCTGACAAGAGATGGGTGAGCGGGCAGCGAAGGCGCACCCACTGTTAAGGATCGGAACCGGAAGACTTTCTAAAGATCACGGCAAAGCTTCGCGGACCATGCGACGACGGCGAAGGGTCACAGGCCTTTACCCGGCTGGCTTCTTCAAAACGGCGCCCAGGAATCGCACCTGCCGTCCCCCTGCAGAATGTTCGATCAGATACCGCAATGTTCGGGGCTAGTGATGCAAGCAGGGCGAACGCGAGAGAAAATGTCTCTCCATCCTGTGCCTCGCAGTCCCGTCGCTGCTGACGCCCCGGTCCTGCATCCGAGAATCCGACAGTCATGAAGCCCTGCATCCTGCTCATCGAGGACGACAGCGACATGCGTGCGCTGGTGTCTGGCCATCTCGAACACAGCGGCTTCGATGTTCAGCGGGCAGAAGACGGCATCAAGGGTCAGGCCCTAGCCCTTCAGTACAGCCCCGATGTGATCCTGCTGGATCTGATGCTTCCCAAGGTGGATGGGCTCACCCTTTGCCAGCGGTTACGCCGGGATGAACGCACAGCCAAGATTCCAATCCTGATGCTCACCGCCCTGGGCGGCACCAAGGACAAGGTGAGCGGCTTCAACTCCGGCGCAGACGATTACCTCACCAAACCCTTCGACCTCGAAGAGCTGATGGTGCGAGTGAAAGCACTGCTGCGACGGAGCGAACGGGCCCCCCTATCCACCAAACACAACGAAATCCTTAGCTATGGGTGCCTCACCCTGGTGCCCGAACGCTTTGAGGCGATCTGGTTCGATCAAGCGGTGCGGCTCACCCACCTTGAATTCGAACTGCTGCACTGCCTGATGCAGCGGCACGGCCAGACCGTGGCACCCTCCCTGATCCTGATGGAGGTTTGGGGCTACGAACCCGGCGACGACATCGAAACGATTCGGGTGCATGTGCGCCATCTGCGCACCAAGCTGGAGCCCGATCCGCGCAAACCGCGCTTCATCAAGACCGTGTACGGAGCCGGCTACTGCCTGGAACTTCCCACCGGCGAACAACTCGCCAGCCTTCAGCCCGTCATCGAAGCAGCCCGGAGCGAACGCCAAAGGGAACCTCGGCACGCCCCCACGGCGATCGGATCCGAAGGGGATGGCACCGAAGCGGCCTGAGCCTCACCCCGCTTCAGTGGCAGGATGATCCCGCCAGCTCCAACAGGGCCACCTCCCAGGCCAGCCGGGGTTGCACGAAGCTGCGCAAGTGGCCCCGGAGCCTTTCTAGCCGCCGCTGTGGCCCCACCTTTCCCAGGTGCCGCCACAGGGCCCATTGCCACCAACCCAGCAACCAAAGCTGCTGTTCGCCATCGAGTGCCTCGGTGAGGTCACGGGCCAAGTGGAGGGCCTCCACCGGATCGGGCCCCAGGCACCGCAAACGATCGGCCAGCCCCGCCGGCAAGGAACGCCACTGGTGGCGGTGGAACAGCAGGGCGCCCGGAGAGCCAGCCGCCAGATCGAGCAGCTCGGGGGGATCGGGCGGCACCGCCGCTGGAGAGGCTTCAACGGATGTCCCAGTGGCATTGGGCTCCACGGGGGGTAGGGCATCCAGCACCTGCTGCACCAGCTCCGGGGACAGGCGGGAGAAGGGAATGGCCTGACATCGGGAGCGGATCGTGCTGAGCAACTGCTCCGGGGCTGCGGTGATCAGCACCAGCAGGCCTCCACCGGGTTCTTCGAGGGTCTTGAGCATGGCATTGGCGGCGGCCTCGGCCATGGCCTCCACCCCTTCGAGCACCACCAGACAGCGGTCGGCCTCCACCGGGCGGCGGGCCAGGAAGCGCGACACCTCCCTCACCTGCTCCAGGCGTAGCTGGGGGGCACTGCGACGGTTCACCCCTTCAGCCTCGGCCCTGGAGGCCGGCACCAGCTGGCCCTGGTGGGAATAGGTGGGCTCCACCCAGAGCAGGTCGGGGTGGTTGCCCTGGCCGAGGCGCCGCCTCAGATGCGGATCGCCCTGCAGGCAGCGCTCAGGGGCGGTGAGCACCCCCTCCAGAAACCGCAGGGCCGCCAGGCGACGCCCCACCCCGTCGGCTCCCACGAACAGGTAGGCGGGCGCCAGGCGACGCTGCGCCAGGGAAGCCTCCAGCAATCGCAGGGCGGCCTCCTGGCCCAGCAAGCCGTCAAAGAGCTCAGCCATCCGCCCGCCCCTCGGGCGCCTGGGCGGCATAACCCAGCAGGGCGGCCTGGCATTCCTGGGTCACCACCTCGCTGCGCTGGCTGGCATCGACCCGCTGCCAGCCCCGCTGGCGGGCCAAGGTGGCGAATCCCGCCGCCACCCGTGCCAGGAAGGCGTGGCCTGAGGCCTCGATCCGGTCGGCGGCCCTGCCGCCTCGCCGCCGCAGCGATTCCTCCAGGGGCAGGTCGAGCCAGATGGTGAGATCGGGCTCCAGGCCGCCGGTGGCGAAGCCCTCCAGGGCCGCGATCCGCTCCAGGGGCAACCCCCGGCCATAGCCCTGGTAAGCCGCGGTGGAGCCGCTGAAACGATCGCAAAGCACCCAATCGCCGGCCTCGAGAGCGGGCCGGATCACCTGGCACACGTGTTGGGCTCGGTCGGCGGCGTAAAGCAGCAGTTCCGCATCGCTGCAGGGGGAGGCTCCTGTGGGGGGATGGAGCAGCAGCTCCCGCAGGGCACGGCCCATGGGGGTTCCGCCTGGTTCCCGACTCGTGAGGAGGTGGGCGCCGGCCGGCATCAGGCCACTGGTGGGCAACCACTGGCCTAGGTGCTCCAGCTGGGTGGTCTTGCCGCAACCATCGATGCCCTCCAGCACCACGAAGCAGCCCAGGGGGGAAGCGAAGACCCCGGGGCGATCCTGCCGCGACGGCTCCCCTTCCCCCGGATCGCCCAGCGACCCACCTTGGGACACCAGGCCCTGAGGCCGCTCCACCCGGTTCACCCGCCCCGCTCCACCCTGCTGGCGGAGTCATCCTGCAGCAGGAGGGCGTTCACCACGACGGTGATCGAACTGAGCGCCATCAACAACGCGGCCAGGGGAGGCGAGAGGCGGATGCCGAAACCGGGCAGCAGCGCCCCGGCGGCGATCGGCAGCACGATGAGGTTGTAACCGAAGGCCCACACCAGGTTCTGACGCACCTTGGCCATGGTGCGCCGAGCGATCTCCAGGGCCTGGGGCAAGCCATCGAGACGATCACCCATCACCACCAGATCGGCGACCTCCTGGGCGATCTGGGTGCCTGTGCCCACGGCGATGCCCAGGTCAGCGGCCGCCAGGGCCGGGGCATCGTTGATGCCATCCCCCACCATGGCCACCGGCCCGCGGGACCGGGCCGCCAGGATGCGGTCGAGCTTCTGCTCAGGCCGCAGATCCCAGGCGAGCTCATCGCTATGCAGGCCGACCCGGGCCGCCAGACGCCTCACCGGGGCCTCCCGGTCACCACTGAGCAGACCCAGCGCCAAAGGCCGCTCCCGCAGCACTGCCATGGTGGTGGCCGCGTCGGGCCGGGGGCTGTCCTCCACGGCGATCAGACCCAGCAGCGCGCCATCGAGAGCCACCGCCAGCACGGAGGCACCGCCGCCCTCCAGGCTCTCCTGGCGGGCCCGGCTGTCGGCCTCGACCACCACACCCACGCTCTCGAGCCAGGCCAGCCGACCCACCCGGAGCAACGAAGGGGCCCCGGCAACGGGACTGAGCCCCGCCATGCGGACCGCCGACTCCTCGATCCTGGCCTCCAGCCCATCGCCCGCTAGCGCCCGGGGATCGCGCACCGGCAGCAGGGGCAGATCGCGCCGCTGAGCCTCCTGCAGCACCGCGTGAGCCAGGGGATGGCGGCTGTCGCGCTCCAGACTGCCCGCCAGTTGTACCAGGCGATCGGCCGCGGAGGGAATCCCCTTCACCCCGCCTTGATCCTCAACGGATAGAAGGGCAACGCCCTCCCCTGGGGCAGCGTTCAACGCAGCGGATTTGGGCTCAGCGGATTCGGGCTGAGCCGGTTCGGGCTGAGCCGGTTCGGGCTGAGCAGGTTCCACCGCCGTCACCAGGGGACGCCCCAGGGTGAGGGTGCCGGTCTTGTCGAACAGCACCACCCTGAGCTGGGCGGCGGTTTCGATCGCATCGCCGCCGCGGAACAGCAGGCCGGCGCGGGCGGCGGCACCGCTACCCACGCTGATCGCCGCCGGCGTGGCCAGGCCGAGGGCACAGGGACAGGCCACCACCAGCACGGCGATGGCCAGCTGCAGAGCCAGGCCCAGCGGGGTGCCCGCCGGACCGGGGGCGCCATGGCCGTGGGCGCCGTGGCCGGGATGAGTCCCGGCCATCAGCACGGCGGGCCAGTGGTGGGCTCCCCAGAGCCACCAGAACAGGAAGGTGGACGCGGCCATCAACAGCACCGCCAGGGTGAAGCGGCCGGCCACGCGGTCGGCGAGCCCCTGAATCGGGGCCTTGCGCAGCTGGGCCTGCTCCACCAGGAGCACGATGCGGGCGATGGCGCTCTCGCCGCCCCGCCGCAGCACATCGAGCTCCAGTGGAGCGGCCAGGTTGAGACAGCCAGCCGCGAGTTCGCTGCCGGCCTCGACGGCCTGGGGGAGGGATTCACCGGTGAGGGAAGAGGTGTCTACCGCGGAGCTGCCCTCGCGCACCAGCCCATCCACCGGAATGCGGTCGCCCGGAAGGATGCGGATCCGGTCGCCGGGGCGCAGACCCCCCACCCGCACCGGCCGGGGCAGCCCGCCATCCACCACCAGCAGGGCCTGCTCGGGCTGGAGCAGGGCCAGGGCCTCGATCGCTCGGCCGGTGCGGTAGCGGGCCCGATCCTCCAGGAAGCGGCCGGCCAGCACGAAACCCAGGAGCATCACCGCCTCGTTGAAGAAGCAGGGCCAGCCCCCCGCCGGCCAGAGCCAGCCCACCAGACTGGCGAGGTAGGAACTGCCCACCCCCAGCCCCACCAGGGTGTCCATGCCGGGGGCCCCGGCGAAGGCGGAGCGCCACCCACCCACGAGGATGCGCCGGCCCGGACCCGCCAGGGCCGCGCTAGCCAGCAGGACATGGAGCCAGGGCTGGGCCAGGGGGGTGCTCGCCAGGCCGAGGGCACCGGCATCGGCCAGATGGCCCAAGCCCGACACCAGCATCAGAGCCAGGGCCACCACCAACTGGCGCCAACGCTCCCACCAATGACGCTCCTGAAGACGCTCGCGGCGGCTTGGGGTGTGGTCATCGTCCTCGCCACGGGGCCGGGCGGGGAAGCCGAGCTCCTCCAGGCTCCGCAGCAGGGCTGGCAGTCGCTCCTCGGCCCGATCCAGCTCCACCCAGGCGGTGCGGGTGAGCAGATTCACACTGGCCTGTCGTACCCCATCCTGTTGGGTGAGGCGCTGTTCCACCGCCCGCACGCAGCCGCCGCATTTCATCCCCTCCACATCAATCAGGAGGGTGTGACCAACGCCGGGCACGGATCCGGCGGCGGGCTGCATCGGGGCGGCAACCTCCGCGGTAGCCGGATAAGGAGGGGGCAGGTGGAGCTCGATCGGGGGCTTCAGGCTAGGGAGATCGAACCATCACGCCCCGCCTAAGCGGCAGCGGCGGGCAGGATGGTGGGCAGAACAAGACGTGACGCCGTGCCCCGCTCCCAGCGCAACGACAACTTCATCGACAAGAGCTTCACGGTAATGGCCGATCTGATCGTGAAGCTATTACCGATCGATCCCAAGGCCAAGGAGGCTTATGTGTACTACCGCGATGGCCTCTCCGCCCAGAACGACGGGGACTACGCCGAGGCCCTCGACAACTACGAGGAGGCCCTGCGCCTTGAAGAGAACGCCATCGACCGCGGCGAGATCCTGAAGAACATGGCGATCATCTTCATGAGCACCGGCGAGGAGGAGAAGGCCCTCGACTACTACCGCCAGTCGCTTGATGCCAATCCCAACTCGCCGTCCTGCCTCAAGAACATGGGTCTGATCTTCGAGAAACGGGGCCGCATCGCTGCAGAGAACGGTGACCAGGACAGCGCCGACCGCTGGTTCGACGAAGCGGCCGACTTCTGGACCAAGGCTGTGAAGCTCTATCCCGGTGGATACCTCGACATCGAGAACTGGCTGAAATCCTCGGGCCGCAGCAACGTAGACGTGTATTTCTAAGCGTCGGCGGCCGGATCCACCCCCAGGGCCGCCACGAGAGCTTCCGCCACGGATCCTGCCTCCAGCACCTGTAAATCAAGGGAGGCAGCGAGGCTGAGAGGCAGACCTCCGCGGGGCACCACCGCCCGCCGGAACCCCAGCCGGGCCGCCTCCTGCAGGCGCAGTTCCAGTTGCCCCACCGGCCGCAACTGCCCCCCCAGCCCCAGCTCCCCCACCAACACCGTGCCCGGCGGCAGCACCAGATCCCTGTAACTGGCCACCACCGCCGCGGCCACCCCAAGATCCGCCGCCGGCTCCTCCACCTCCAGGCCGCCCGCCACCGCCAGGTAGCAGTCGAAGCGGGAGAGGGGCAGGCCGAGGTGCTTCTCCAGCACCGCCAGGATCTGATGAAGCCGGTTGGCGGCGATGCCGGTGGCGCTGCGGCGCGGGCTGGCATAGCTGGTGGGACTCACCAGAGCCTGTAGCTCCACCACCAGCGGCCGGGTGCCCTCGCAGGCCACGATCGTGCCGGTGCCGGGCCCCTCGCCGCCGAGGAAGAGTTCGCTGGGGTTGGTGACCTCCACCAGGCCGCCGCCCCGCATCTCGAACACCCCCAGCTCATGGGTGGCGCCGAAGCGGTTCTTCACCGCCCGCAGCAGGCGGTGGCTGGCGAAGCGGTCGCCCTCGAAGGTGAGCACCGCATCCACCAGGTGCTCCAGCACCTTGGGGCCGGCCAGCAGCCCCTCCTTGGTGACATGGCCCACCAGCAGCAAGGCGGTGTGCTGGCGCTTGGCGATGCGCTGCAGGGCGGCGGCGCATTCGCGGACCTGGGCCACCGAGCCCGGCGCGCTGCCCAGCTCGCCATCGTGGAGGGCCTGAATGCTGTCGATGATCGCCACGGCGGGCCTCAGGGCCTCCAGCTCCTGCAGCACCAGCTCCAGGTCGGTTTCGGCCAGCAGCTGCAGGCCGGATGAGGCGGCCGCAGAGCCCCCGTTCTCCCGGTCCGCCGCGCCGGCGGGCACGGGCCCCTCCCCCTCCTCCGCCAGCCGTCGCCAACGCAGCTTCACCTGCTGGGCCGACTCCTCGGCGCTTACATAGAGCACCGACTGACCCACCGCCATGGTGCGGGCGCACTGGAGCAGGAGGGTAGATTTGCCGATGCCGGGATCGCCGCCCAGGAGCACCAGGGAGCCGGGCACGAGGCCGCCGCCGAGCACCCGGTCGAATTCGCCGTAGCCGCTGGCCAGGCGCTGCAGTGGTCGATCCCCGACCGCGGCGATCGGCTCGGAGCGGCGGGGGCTCCCCGGCCCGCCGGAGCCGTCTGGGGCATCGGCGGCGGCCACCGGCCGACGGCGGCGGCTGTCGGTGGCAACAGCGGCCTGCTCCACCAGGGTGTTCCAGCCACCGCAGCCTGAACAGCGACCGAAGTACTGACGGGTGCGGGCGCCGCAGCTCTGGCAGACGTAGCTGGAAAGGGGGCGAGCCAAGGCTGGGGAGGGCGAACGAGGATGCGGCGCTGTTGGCGTCAGGGTCGGTGCCGGTCTGCCGCAGGTTGACGGCGGCAGGTCCTGGGGGACCACTGTGTATGAAGAAAGGTGGCGTTCAGTGAACCTGGGGGCACTCTGGCCCTTTCAGTAGACCAGTTGGGAGTAGTGCTTCGGCACCCGGCCTGCGGCCCGACCGCAGGGATCCACACTCTTTTCCCCAGATCCCCGCAGGGATCGATCCCTGTCCCCAGGCGTGATGCACCGACCCCAGGCCCGATTCCAGGCACCTTCCCAGGCACAACTCCAGGCACGATGACGGCCTCCTCCCCCGCCAAAGAAACGATCCTCGTCGTGGATGACGAGGCCAGCATCCGCCGGATCCTGGAAACCCGCCTCTCGATGATCGGCTACCAGGTCGTCACCGCCTGCGATGGCGAGGAGGCCCTTGAAGCCTTCCACCGGTCCCACCCCGACCTGGTAGTGCTCGACGTGATGATGCCCAAGCTCGACGGCTACGGCGTCTGCCAGGAGCTGCGCAAGGAATCGGATGTGCCGATCGTGATGCTCACGGCCCTGGGCGATGTGGCCGACCGCATCACAGGCCTGGAGCTCGGGGCTGACGACTACGTGGTGAAACCCTTCAGCCCCAAGGAGCTGGAGGCCCGCATCCGTTGTGTGCTGCGGCGGGTGGACAAGGACCAGGGTCCCGGGATCCCCAACTCCGGCGTGATCCAAGTGGGGGAGCTGCGGATCGACACCAACAAACGCCAGGTGTACCGGGGCGAGGAGCGCATCCGGCTCACAGGGATGGAGTTCAGCCTCCTGGAACTGCTGGTGAGCCGCTCCGGGGAACCCTTCAGCCGCGGCGAAATCCTCAAGGAGGTGTGGGGCTACACGCCGGAGCGTCACGTGGACACCCGCGTGGTGGATGTCCACATTTCCCGACTGCGTTCCAAACTGGAGGATGATCCCGCCAACCCCGAGCTGATCCTCACGGCCCGGGGCACCGGCTACCTCTTCCAGCGCATCGTTGACTCCCTTGCCTCCGAAGGAGCCTGAATCCGGCCTGCTTGTCCCCGATCGGGGCAAGGGATCCCGCGGCAAGCAAAGCCGTGCAATCCGCCGATTGGTGATCTGGTATCGCCGGAATGCCGCGGTGACCACCCTCGTGGACACCGCTTCCGCCCTGGTGGACACCGCCAGCGCCACCGCCTCGGTGGCAGGCAGCGTGGCCGGAGCGGCCGGAAGCATGGCGGGCAATGTGGCTGGAGCCGCCAGCTCCGTGGCCGGGTCAATGCTGCAGCCGCTGGTCCTCGATCCGCTGCGCCGCCTGCAGCAGGGCGGCGGCACGCTTCAGGCTGGAGGCCCATTTCTCGGAGGGAGCAACGACGGCCCCATCGACGACCGGCAGCGCCTCTGGGTGGCGGTGGATGGCATGGGGGGTGACCACGCCCCTGGCCCGATCCTGGAGGGCTGCCTGCGGGCGGTGAGCCTCCTGCCCCTACGGGTGCGCTTTGTGGCCGAAAGCGGGCCCCTGCGGAAGGCCGTGGCTTCCATGGGACTCCAGGAGGAGCTTCAGACCGCCATCAACAGGGGACTGATCGACCTGGTGCCCAGCGGTCCTTCGGTGGGCATGCACGAGGAGGCCACCGTGGTGCGGCGCAAGCGCGATGCCAGCATCAATATGGCCATGGATCTGGTAAAGCGCGGGGAAGCCACGGCCGTGTACTCGGCCGGCAACTCCGGCGCCGTGATGGCTTCAGCGATCTTTCGGCTCGGCCGCCTGGCTGGCATCGAGCGACCCGCCATCGGCGCCCTCTTCCCCACCAAGGACCCGAACCAGCAGGTGATGGTGCTAGACGTAGGCGCCAACATGGATTGCAAGCCCGCCTGGCTGCACCAGTTCGCCCTGCTCGGCAACATCTACAGCCGCGATGTGCTGCTGGTGAACCGTCCCCGCATCGGCTTGCTCAATATCGGCGAAGAGGAGTGCAAGGGCAACGACCTCGCTCTCAAGGCCTACCCCCTGCTGGCCGAGGAACCACGCTTCAAGTTCGCGGGCAACTGCGAAGGGCGCGATGTGCTCTCCGGCGACTTCGACGTGGTGGTGTGTGACGGCTTCACCGGCAACGTGCTGCTGAAGTTCCTGGAATCGGTGGGGGGTGTGCTGCTTGATGTGTTGCGGGCCGAACTGCCCCGTGGCCGGCGCGGCAAGGTGGGCTCAGCCTTCCTGCGCAGCAACCTGATCCGCATCAAGAAGCGCCTCGACCACGCCGAGCATGGCGGCGCCCTGCTGCTGGGGGTGGATGGGATCTGCGTGATCGGCCACGGCAGCAGCAAGGCCCTCTCGGTGGTGAGTGCCCTGCGGCTCACCCATTCGGCCGCCAGCCACGGCGTGATGGACGACCTCCACGCCCTGGGTGCCGAGGTCGCGGGCCAGGGAGGCGATGGGATCGCAGCCCCCCGGGAGAGCAGCGAGGGGGCGGCGGCCACCTGTGGTTGACTGAGGCCGAATGAGGGTGGATCCCAGTGTCGCTGCCTCCTGAAAGGGCGTTGGCCGACCCCTCCCACGCGACACCCCCCATGCCGCCTCCCTTGGGGCCCATCCCATCCGATGCTGGCGCCGCCAGGGGCATGGCCCTGGTGGGCAGCGGCCGCGCCCTCCCCGCCGCCAGCATCAGCAACGACGATCTGAGCCAGCGGGTCACCACGGACGATGCCTGGATCCGCAGCCGCACCGGCATCGGCGCCAGGAGGGTGGCGGGCCCGGGCGAGACCGTGACCAGCCTTGCCGCAGCGGCGGGCCTGGCGGCCCTAGAGCAGGCGGGCTGGCGGCCGGCCGACCTCGACATGATCCTGCTGGCCACCTCGAGCCCAGACGACCTCTTCGGAACGGCCCCCAGGGTGCAGGCGGCCCTCGGCGCCTCCAACGCCGTGGCCTTCGATCTCACCGCAGCCTGCAGTGGCTTTCTCTTCGCCCTGATCACCGCCGCCCAGTACCTGCGTAGCGGCGCCATGGAGCGGGTGCTGGTCATCGGCGCCGACCAACTCAGCCGCTGGCTCGACTGGGATGACCGACGCACCTGCGTGCTGTTCGGCGATGGGGCGGGCGCGGTGGCCCTGGAGGCCTGCCCGGCCGAGGAGGATGGCCTGGTGGCCTTCCGGATGCGCTCCGATGGCAGCCGCAACGGCTGTCTCACCCTTGCCCAGGTCGACCGGCACCAGCCCCTGCTGGGGGGCCTCAGCGCCCAGGTGGGGGGCTTCAGCCCGATCCAGATGAACGGCCAGGAGGTGTACAAGTTCGCCGTTCGGGAGGTGCCGGCGGTACTGGCCGAACTGCTGCAGAGCAGCGGTCTTAGCGCCGACCAACTCGACTGGCTACTGCTGCACCAGGCCAACCAGCGCATCCTGAATGCGGTGGCCGAACGCTTCTCCATGCCCCACGAACGGGTGCTGAGCAACCTGGCCTCCTACGGCAACACTTCCGCCGCCACGATTCCCCTGATGCTTGATGAGGCAGTACGCGATGGCCGCATCCGAAACGGCCATCTGATCGCCAGCAGCGGTTTTGGAGCGGGCCTGAGCTGGGGAGGGGCCCTGCTGCGTTGGCGCGGTCCGGCCGCCTGAGGCCTGCCGGGCAGCAGGGGCGGTCACAACCGCCGCCTAATCTCCTGGCCACACACCATGCGGACTGGAATGGGTATTGCCTGGGTATTCCCCGGACAGGGATCGCAGAAAATCGGTATGGCCACCGCGGTGCTCGACCTTCCTGGTGCCCGGGAGCGGTTCAGCGCAGCCTCCGAGCTGATCGGCCGCGATCTGCTGGCCATCTGCGCCGGAGAAGCCCCTGAGGGCAGCCCCGGCCCCACCGACCTGAACGACACCCGCAACACCCAGCCCGCCCTATTCGTGATCGAGTCGCTCCTGGTGGACGGCCTGCGCGACCAGGGCCGCAGCCCTTCGCTGGTGGCGGGCCACAGCCTCGGTGAACTGGTGGCCCTCTACGCCGCCGGCGTGTTCGATGCAGCCACGGGACTGCACCTGATCCGCACCCGCAGCGAGCGGATGGCCGCCGCCGGCGGTGGTGCCATGACCGCGGTGCTGGGCTTCGACCGCAACGAACTCGAGGCCCTAGTGCAGGCCCACGAGGGGGTGGTGATCGCCAACGACAACAGCGAGGGCCAGGTGGTGCTCTCGGGAACCCCCGAGGCCGTGGCCGCCGTGTCGGGAGAGCTGCGCTGTAAGCGGGCCTTGCCCCTGGCGGTAAGCGGTGCCTTCCATTCCCCCTTCATGGCGGAGGCCGCCGCCGCCTTCGCAGCCGACCTGGAGGGCGTGGCGTTCGCCGATGCCGCCATGCCGGTGCTGAGCAACACCGACCCCACCCCGGCAACCTCGGGAGCGGTCCTCAAGGAGCGCCTGCGTCGCCAGATGACCACCGGGGTGCGCTGGCGGGAGATCATGGAGCGCTTCGCTGCCGAGGGGATCGGCACCGCCGTGGAAATTGGGCCGGGCAACGTGCTCAGCGGCCTGATCAAGCGCAGCTGTGCGGCGATCACCACCGCCCAAATCGGCAGCGCCGCGGACCTGGGTTGAACCCGCCCTCACCGGCCGATGGCCCGACCAAGGGCCGCAGTGGGGCGCCTGCCCGGCGGCCCGCAGGCGAGTCCTCAGCGCTCACTGTGGGTCGGCCGATCGCCAGCCCCCCCGCCCTGATCGGCTCGCCCCGACCCAGCCTCAGCTACCTGGCGATCAGCTACCTACTGGTGTTTCCGATCTTCCGCTGGTTGCTGCGCGGACGCACCGCGGGCAACGCCAATGTGCCCAGCCAGGGGGCCTTGGTGGTGGTAGCCAACCATGGCTCCCACTTGGATCCACCCCTGCTGGGCCATGCCCTGGGGCGCCCCGTGGCCTTCATGGCCAAGGAGGAACTCTTCCGGGTCCCCCTGCTGGGCCCCATCATCCGGGCCTGCGGCGCCTATCCCGTTGCGCGGGGTGCCGGCGACCGGGATGCCATTCGGGTGGCCTGCCAGCGTCTGGCGGAGGGCTGGGCCACCGGGGTGTTCCTGGACGGCACCCGCCAGCGGAATGGCCGGGTGAATGCCCCCCTGCACGGGGCCGCCCTGCTGGCGGCGCGCTGCGGCGCCCCCCTCCTGCCGGTGGCGATCCTCAACAGCCACCGGGCTCTCGGACCGGAGCAAAGCCGGCTGCGGCTGGTGCCCGTGCACATTCGAATCGGGGATCCCATCCCACCCCCGGCCTCCCGCCGCCGCGAAGATCTGGAAAGCACCACC
Organism: Cyanobium sp.; assembly: GCA_014191755.1. Taxonomy (GTDB): domain Bacteria; phylum Cyanobacteriota; class Cyanobacteriia; order PCC-6307; family Cyanobiaceae; genus Cyanobium. Next base: position 101,147 of record BJHE01000003.1, on the reverse strand, counting down.
CGAGCCTGTCAGGAGGCGATCAACCGCCTGATCGACGAAGGACTGATTGCACCGCCGGGCCGACTCGCTCCAGCCAGGGGGCAAACCGCACTGCCGCCCAGCCCCTGAGGTCGCGGCCGCTAATCACCCAGAGCGCCGCCCGTAGGCCATCGCCCCAGATCTTTGATCGCCCCTCCGTGACGCAGAGCTGACCGCAAGGTACCGGCACGGGTGTGAGCTGGATGCCCCGGCTACCCGCCACGATCCGGCCCACCAGCAGGGCGCGAGCCATGTGGTCACGACTGGTGACGAGCAGCGCATGGCGAATGCGGGCGCGGCGCAGGTCGTCAACTAGGGAGGTGAAGTTGGAGAGGGTGTCGCGGGCGCGGTAGTCGAGCTGCACCTGATGGGGGGAGAGCCCCTGCTGCTCCTCAAAGATCCAGTGGGCGTACTCGGGATTGCTGCCACCGCTCACCACCACCGGCAGCCCGTAACGCCGGGCCAGGTCGGCGGCCGCCAGTTCCCGATCTTTATCCCCCCCCAGCACCAGGATCATCTGGGGAGGTGGGGGCTGGGGCCACCACCACCCCCGGGAGAGCCACAGCAGGCAGCCCCCGGCGAGGCCGAGCACCCAGAGAAGGGCAGCTCCGCCCCGACGCCGCCGGCGCCGGGTCCTCACGGCCCGGCGGGATCCACCGGGCTGGTTGGGTAGACGGGCAGCACCAGCGACCAGGGGGCCGACCGGCCGGCGGCGGCGGCTTCCTGGCTGCAGCGCAGCAGTTCGGCCACGTCCGGGGGCTGGTGGACCTGGGCGGGGCATCGGACGGCAGGCGGAGGGGACAGCCCCTCGCCATCGGGGCCAATAACGAGGCTGGCCTCGACCTCGGCCAGGGCGGCGGACTCACGGTACAAGCGAGGAGCGGCGAGTTCCAGTGCCCCGCCGCGCTGCTCCAGATCCGGCGCGTAGAGCCCCGCAACCACCCCGCGACGGGGGAGGTCCTGCACCATCCAAAAGGGAATGGGCGGGCAGTCCGGCTGAGCCAGCCGACGACGCGCCATCAGCAGAAAACTGCCGAAGCCATCGAGGGGAAGAGCCAACTGCTGGGCCAGGGTGCGAGCCAGGGTCACCGTGAGCCGGGTGCCGGTGAAGCCGCCGGGGCCGGTGGCCACCGCCAACCGGGCCAGCTGCGGCCAGCGAGAAGCCGGCAGCACCGCCTCCACGCAGCTGAAGAGATCATTGGAAAGGCTCCGGCCTAGGGGGAAGGCCGCAAGGCGAGGCGGTGCCCCATCCCCGAGCCGCTGCAGGGCCACCCCGAGGGTGTCGCCGGAGCTGTGCAGGGCCAGGAGCCAGGGGCCCGGCCCCGGATCGCTGGCCCCCTCCAGGCTGATCTGCGCAGCGAAGTCGCCGCTCTCAGGGGGAGGCCTAAGCATCAAGCTGGCACCGCCTCGCCGGGCCGCAGCCGCAGCCAGCGACCAGGGTCGGACTGGAAGTCGGGGCAGGCCCGCACATCCCATTCCACCCCCACCCCCCCATCCGGTAGTTCATGCACCTGCACGTGAATGCGAGGCTGGCGCGGCCTGAACTCAGGCTGATCACAGAGGTGGGGCACACCGTGCTGGCGTTCCACCGCGTGGTAGGCCTGGCAGCGATCCACCCAGCGGCAATCCACGCAGATGCACATGTCGCCGGGGCCAAGCCAGGCTCCCATTGTGGCCTGTGAGCCCGGGGCGTTGGTCGGGGAGCTGTGGCGGATTCTGGCGCCCGAATCCTGGCCGGTGCCCCTAGAGACCCTTCCGCAGGAAACCGTGCTGGTGGGAGGTGCGGTGCGGGACGCCCTGCTGGGACGGTTGGTGCCGCGGCCCGACCTGGACCTGGTGGTGCAATGCGACGCCGTGGAGCTGGCCAGGAACCTGGCCCGGCGACTGGGGGGGGCGGTGGTGGTGCTCGACCAGGAACGCTCGATCGCCCGGCTGGTGCTCCAGGGCTGGACGATCGACCTCGCGCGCTGCCTAGGGGCCAACCTGCACGACGACCTGCTCCGCCGGGACTACAGCGCCAATGCGATCGCCCTGCAGCTGCTGGGAGTCGAGCCAACCGGTGCTCTGCTTGATCCCAGCGGCGGCATGACGGACCTGGCGGCGGGGCGGCTGCGGGCCATCAGCGAAGCGAACCTGCTCGATGACCCGCTGCGGTTGCTGCGGGGCATGCGGCTGGCCTGCGAACTGGACTTCGAGCTCGAGCCCATCAGCCTGGGCTGGATCCGGCGACACCATGCCCGGCTTCGGGATGTGGCGGGCGAGCGGGTGCTGGCCGAACTGGAACGGCTGGCGGCGGCTCCGCAGGGGGCCGCCGGCCTGGAGCTAACCGTGGCATGCGGCCTGCTGGAGAGCTGGGGTGGCGCCTCCGCCCGGGGCGAACTGATGGACAGCAGCCCGGGAATCGGCACGGCCCTTGCCGACCTCGACCTGGCAGCCGCCACCAGCCGGGGTCTCAGCCCGGAGGAAACGGCGAGGGCCTTGCCCCTGGCGCGGCTGGCGGCCGTGCTCGATGGGGAGGCCCTGGAGCAGCTGAGGGCCAGCCGCAAGCGCCAGCAGAGCGTGCAGCGGCTGCGCCACTGGTGGGAGCGACTTCAAGAGACCCAGGGTGATCCGGGAGCCCTGCCCGAGCCCGAGCAGCTCCGCCTGCACCGCCAACTGGAGGCCGATCTGCCTGCCCTGGCCCTGATGGTCGACCCAGCGTGGGCCCGCCAAGCCCTGGTGCGCTGGCGGAATCAGCGCGATCCCCTGTTCCACCCCCGCCCGCCGATCGATGGAGCCACCCTCCAAGCCTGGCTTCAACTGAAACCAGGGCGGGAACTGGGGCAACTGCTAGAGCACCTCGCCCGGGAACGGGCCTTCGGACGATTGCCGGCGCAGGTGGACGGCGATGATGGGGAGTCGCTGACCGAGGCACGCCGCTGGCTCTCGGAGGGTGATGTTCCTCGCCATGGTTAACTGCGTGAGCCTCGGCGTGATTCTTCGCGAGCCGAAGTCTTCCTGTTTTTCTTTCCTGCCCCCCGTCATGAGCATTCGCCTTTACGTCGGCAACCTGCCGCAGTCTTTTGATGCCAAGGAACTCGAAGCCCTGTTCGAGAGCGTGGGAGCGGGGGTGCGCTTTAAGGCTGTGAACGACCGTGAAACCGGCGGCTGCCGCGGCTTCGGCTTCGCCAACGTGGACGACGCCAAGCTGGCCGATGCGGTGATCGAACAGCTCAATGGCCGCGACTTCGGCGGCAACGCCCTGCGGATCGAGATCTCCGAGCGCCGTGATAGTCGCCCCACCGCTGGCCCCGGCGAACGCCGCGCTGGCGCTGGCGCTGCCCCCTCACCCAGCCGCAAGGCGGTGAACAAGGTGGTGCACGCCGACAGCGTCGATGCCGAGGCCCCCGATCCCCGCTGGGCCGGTGAGCTGTCCAAGCTCAAGAGCCTGCTGGCCAACCAGACGGTGGGCGTCTGAAGCCTGTGATCGCCGGACTGCAGACGCTGCCGTGGATCTGGCGGGGCCAGGCCATCAGCACCGTCTGCAGCCCAGCCCTGAGCGGCCTTCCAGATCGGGGGGCCGTTTTGCTGGTGCATGGTTTCGGAGCCTCCTGGCGGCACTGGCGCCACACGATCCCAGCCCTGAGTGCTGCGGGCTTTCGCGTTCATGCCCTCGACCTGTTGGGCTTCGGCGCGAGCGCCAAACCGCCCTCAAACCTGCCGGGAGATACCCCCCTGGCAAGCGCGGTGAGCTACGGCTTCGACCTCTGGGCCGAACAGGTGGTGGACTACTGCAGCGCCAGGATCGGCCCCGTCCCGCTGCAGCTGGTGGGCAACTCCATCGGTGGCGTGGTGGCCCTCAACGCCGCCCGCCTGCTGCAGGAGCAAGGAACGCCGCCCGAGCAGGTGGTGCTGATCGATTGCGCCCAACGGGCCCTCGATGGCAAGCGGCTGGCCGAACTGCCGCCGCTGCAGCGCTGGAGCCGCCCCCTGCTGATGGCCACGGTGCGGCAGCGCTGGCTGATCCAGGGGCTATTCCAGCTGCTGGCCCGGCCGGCCGTGGTGCGGCAGGTGCTGGCCCAGGCCTATCCGAGCGGCGGCAACGTGGATGAGGAATTGGTGAATCTGCTTTTCGAACCGAGCCGCGATCCGGGAGCGCCGGAGAGCTTCCGCGGCTTCGTGAATCTGTTCAACGACCGGCTGGCCCCGCAGCTCCTAGCCGAACTGAATCTGCCGGTGCGGATGCTGTGGGGCGAAGCCGATCCGTGGGAGCCGGTGGCCGAGGCGCGTCGCTGGGCTGACACCTATCCGTGCGTTCGGGATCTAACAGTGCTGCCCGGGCTGGGGCACTGCCCCCACGATGAGGCACCTGAGCGAGTGAATCCGATCCTGGTGGCTTGGCTCAGCGAGCCTGGGCCACGATGAAACTGAGCGGCAGATCGAGCAACTTGCCCGCCCGGGGCACATAAGCCCGCTTGTTGAACACGTCGTAGTTGTGGCGCTCAATCACCGCCAGGATGCCGCGATAGAGCCGAAGGGAGGTCCACACGGGCCAGCGGGCATCAGCCGATAACCAGCGCACTCCGGCTTCGGAGCGGGCGAACCAGGCGCGGGCCCGCTCGAGCTGGAAAGCCATCAGGGCCCGCCAGTTGTCGTTGAGGGTGCCGGCCAGCAGCTCGGCCTCGCTATAGCCGAAGCGCTCAAGATCCTCCTGGGGCAGGTAGATGCGACCACGACCGCGATCTTCGCCCACATCGCGCAGAATGTTGGTGAGCTGGTTAGCGATGCCCAGGGCCACGGCCGCCTCGGTTGGATCGGGTTGTTCGCTCCATGGGGCGGTGGTGTAGGCGGGATCAAGCCCCATCACGTCCTGGGTCATCAGCCCCACGGTGCCGGCCACCCGATAGCAATACAGCTGCAGTTCGGCGAAGTCGGCATAGCGATGCTTCACCACATCCATGCGCTGCCCCTCGATCATGTCGAGATAGGCCTGCAGGGGCTGGGGGAAGCGCTCGATCGTGTCCACCATGACCCGATCAAAGCTGTCGTGCACACGGCCTTCGAACAGGCCCCGGGTGCGCTCCTCCCAGGCATCGAGCCGCTCCAGCAGGATGGCGGGGGGCAGGCCCTGGGCCGCGGGGCTGTCCATCAGCTCATCGGTGCGACGGCACCAAACGTAAATGGCCCAGATGGCGCGGCGCTTGGCCGGCGGCAGCAGCAGGGTGCCCAAGTAGAAAGTCTTGGCCCACTCGGCTGTTTCGCGCCGGCAGACCTCGTAGGCCTCATCCAGGCCGGGAGCCAGAGGTGGGAAGGTGATCGTCACCCTCAGACCGGAGCCAGACCGGCGGCGGCGGCGGATCCAGTGGCGATGGACGCCGCGATAGCGCCAGTCGACTGTGCCACACCGATCGCCTCGGCGCAGAGCCGACCACTCAACACGGCCCCCTCCATCGAGGCGAGATAGCGCTGCATTGTGTAGTCGCCAGCCAGGAAGAAGTTGGCGATCGGACTGGTCTGATCCGGCCTCAGGGCCTGGCATCCGGGCACGGTTTTGTACACCGAAAGCGGCGTTTTCACCACAATCGCCTTGCGGAGTGTGGCTTGATTCTCGCCGGTGAAGTGCTGGGGGAACAGACGTTTCAGCTCTTCGAGGGTGGCCGCCACGATGTCGTCATCGCTGCGGCCGATCCAATCCTTGGCGGGGGCGAAGACCAGCTCCAGCATCGAATGATCGGAGTCTTCGTACTCGCGACAGGTGTTGCTCATGTCGGCATACACGCTGAGCAAGGGACTGCGACTGAATAACAGGTGGTCGATCGCAGTGAGCTTGCGATCGAACCAGAGGTGGATATTGATCACCGGAACGCCATTGAGGCCATCCAGCTTGCTGAAGTAAGCAAGCTGCTTCCAGGCCTCGGGGAGCAGGAGCTTGAGCGGATCCACGGGCAGGGCACTGACGTAGGCATCGGCCGTGATTGTGCGACCCTCCTGGCCCTTGATGCCACCGATCCGGAAACCCTCCACCCGACCATCCTCGGCCAGGCTGATCTCGCGCAATGGCGCATCGAGATGCACCTCTCCCCCCCGGGCGGTGATGTGATCAACGATCGGCTGGCAGAGACGCTGGGGCGGGTTGCCATCAAGGAAGGCCATCTTGGAACCATCACTCTCTTGAAGAAAGCGATTCAGGGCCGTGAGCACCACGGTGCTTGAGATCTCATCGGGATCAATAAAGTTGAGCGCCTTAGCCATGGCGATGAACACTTCATCGTTGACTCGCTCAGGGATGTTGTGCAACCGCAACCATTCGGTCCAGGAGTATTGATCACATTCCTCCACGTACGACTGCCCCCGCAGCATCGCCGGCACCAGGCCGAGGCCAAAGGAGATCTTCTCCGGCCAGGTGAGCATGTCGTTGTTGCCGAGAATCGCCGCAACGCCGTTGAAGGGAGCGGGGATGTCGGGGAAATCAAAACGGCTGTAGGTGCCGGGATTGTCCTTCTGGTTGAAGATCATCGAGTGGCTTTTCCACTGCAGCCGGTCTTCGATGTTCAGCTCGGCGAACAGGCGGCGCATGTTGCGGTAGGCGCCGAAAAAGATGTGCAGGCCGGTCTCGTACCAGTCGCCGTCTGCGTCCTGCCAGGCCGCCACCTTGCCGCCCAGCACGTCGCGGGCCTCCAGCACGATCGGGATGTGGCCGGCGTCGCTGAGGTATTTGGCGCAGGAGAGTCCTGCCAGGCCGGCTCCGGCAATGGCGACGCGCATCCTGCAAAACCCTCAACAAGCTGCAACCTTATCGGCCCCCCTCCCCGGCTGCGCGGTGGGGTGGACGGGCCCGGCTGGACAAGGGCGCGCATCCCTAGAGTTGCTCTTCCAGGCATGGCCAATGCCAATGGCAGGGTCCCTGGCTCACCCTTGCGCCACCTCGCCTCCAGCCAGCCTTCCCTCCAGCCAGACGTCCCGATCCATGGCCGACACCCTGCTGAAGTCCACCACCCGGCACATCCGGCTGTTCACGGCCCGGGTGGAGAACGGTGGCCTAGTGCCCGATCCCGATCAGTTGACGCTGGACGTCGATCCCGACAACGAATTCCTCTGGAACGAAACCGCGCTTGAGAAGGTGCGCAGCCGCTTCCGCTCCTTGGTGGCCGACTACGCCGGCGCCGACCTCAACGACTACAACCTGCGCCGCATCGGCTCGGAGCTTGAAGGTGAGATCCGCACCCTGCTCCAGGCCGGGGAGATCCGCTACAACCCGGACAGTCGGGTGCTCAATTACTCCATGGGCCTGCCCCGCACCAGCGAAAACCTGTGACCTACTCCCGCGGCGACGGCCGGCCCGAGCGCTCCCCCCGCTCCCGTTACGGCCCCTCCCGCCCGGCCGAACCGGGCTACGGACGGCAGGGACGCCCCGGTCCCTACGGTCGCGATTTTGATGAGTCAGGTTACCGGGATCCCGATCGCATGCCGCCCCGCAGTAATGGCAACGGTGGTCCGCCGGGCCCTCCAGGACCAGGCGGCAATGGCGATGGCTCCGGCAAACCTCCCTTCAACGTGGGCGGCGCTGCCCTACTGGCCGGTGTGCTGGTGGTGGGCATCGGCATCGGCAGCGCCGTGACCAGCACCACCCAGGGGAACCAGGGCAACATCGCCAGCAGCCAGCAGCTCGACATGGCGGTGCCCGACCCCGAGTTCTGCAAGCAGTGGGGCGCCAGTGCCTTTGTGATGGACGTGGAGCTGTACACCACGATGAACCCGAGCAGCAGCTTCGTGACCCAGCCCACCCTCCAGGCGGGCTGCGTGATCCGCCGGGAGAATTGGGCCGTGCTCCAGAAACAGGGGGCGGTCACCGCTGAACAGATGCGGGAGTGCAAGCAGCGGATGAACACCTTCGCCTACATCGGCTCGATCCGCGACAAACCCGTAGTGCGCTGCGTGTATCAAACCGATATCAGCGGCAACAAATTCCAGACCCCTGGCGTGGCCGGTGCCGCCGACGATGCGGTTGGGGTGACCCCCGAAGGCGACAAGTTCTGAACGGGCTCAGGCCGCCGGCGTTCCATCCGCTTCGGTGCGGGACTGGGGCTGGCGCAGGGGGCTATCTGGGCTGGCGAACACCGGCAGCACTTCCCGCCGGAAGGCCTCCGCGGCCCTGGAGCAGTAACGGGCGGGATGGGTGATCAGCTTGAGCTGTCGCCGCACCATCAGATCGGCTACCTGGGGGCGATGCAGAGTGCCGGCCGCCAGCTCCCGCTCGATCGAGACGACGGGAAGAAATGCGGCACCGAGGCCGGCCTGTACGGCATTCTTGATCGCCTCGAAGGAGTTGAGCTCCATCTCGATCTTGAGTCGCTGCACATCAAGCTTGGAGCGCAGCAGCAACTGGTCCACCATCTTGCGGGTGGTGGACTGGGCGTCGAGGCACACGAAACCGAGCCGATACAGGTCGTCCTTGGTGAGCTCGGGAAGGCGGGCTAGGGGGTGCTTGGGGGGCAGCACCAGGGCAAGCTCGTCGTTGGCGTAGGGCAGCACCTGGAGCAGATCGTTGAGATCGGCTGGAAGCTCACCGCCGATGATCGCCAGATCGACCTGACCATTGGCCACGCTCCAGCCAGTGCGGCGGGTGCTGTGCACCTGCAGCTGCACCGCCACATCGGGATACTTCTGGCGGAACAGACCGATCATGCGCGGCATCAGGTAAGTGCCGGTGGTCTGGCTGGCGCCCACGATCAGGGAGCCACCCCGCAGGTTGTGGAGATCGTCAAGGGCGCGGCAGGCCTCCTGACACTGGCTGAGGATGCGGTCGCAGTAGCTGAGCAGCAGGTGGCCAGCCTCGGTGAGCTGGGCTTTGCGGCCGCCCCGATCGAACAGCGAAACGTCTAGCTGCTTCTCCAGATTCTGAATCTGCAGGCTCACCGCCGGCTGGGTCACATAGAGGCTGTCGGCCGCCTTCTTGAAGCTGCCCTCACTGGCGATGGCCCGCAGAATGCGCAGTTGATCGAGGGTGAAGGGCAGATCGGCCATGTAAAGGACCCGGGGGCCGGCACCGTCGAGCAATTGGAAATCTAGGCGGGTGCTCACGAATAGCTGCGGCTGGCTTCACATCCGGCTGCGGTTGGACCACCGGGCGCCGCCGGAGGAGGAGCGGGCGCCGGCCCCCGTTAGCACCCGGGAACCGGGCAGCATGGCCGCCACAGCCCCCTCCTTCCCATCCCACCATGCCCACGGCATCCCCTGACCCTCACCACAGCAGCCTGGTGATGCTGGCCCTGCTGATGGCCTTCGCGGTGCTGCACAGCGGCGGAGCTTCACTGCGAGCCTGGGGAGCCCAACGGATCGGTGAACGGGCCTGGCGGCTTCTGTTTGCAGCCGTGAGCATCCCGGCGGCGGTGGTGGTGATCGGCTATTTCCTGGCCCACCGCTATGACGGCATTCGCCTCTGGAACCTGCAGGACCAGCCCTGGATCGTGCCGCTGGTCTGGGCGGGCACCGCCGTGTCATTTCTGTTCCTCTATCCCGCCACCTACAACCTGCTGGAAATCCCCGCCGTGCTGAAGCCCCAGGTGCGGCTCTATGCCACCGGCATCATCCGGGTGAGCCGCCACCCTCAGGCGGTGGGACAGATTCTTTGGTGCGCCACCCACCTGCTCTGGATCGGCACCAGCTTCACCCTCTGGGCATGCTTCGGCCTAATCGCCCATCACCTGTTCGCCGTGTGGAACGGCGACCGGCGGCTGGCCAACCGCTTCGGGGAGGCCTTCGAGGAGCTGAAAGCCAGCACCTCGGTGATCCCGTTCCGAGCGGTTCTCGATGGCCGCCAGACCCTGGTGTTCAGCGAATTCCTGCGGCCCTCCCAGCTGGGCATTGCCATCGCCGTGGCGGTATTCTGGTGGGCGCACCGCTTCATCGGCCTGGGGGCGACCGCCTTCTCCCGCTCCGGCCTGGCCCACTGGCTCGGCTGACACGGCCTGCATCAAATCGCACCTGGCCTCAGGGACAGTCGATCGCTCGGATAGGCCCGCCGGGCGGCAGAGCCTGACAGGGCCCTGAACAACGTCGCCACCCTGCCTACACTCGGCCCAGCCCTCCCCTTCCAGGATGCCCTCCGCTTCAGAGCTCGCCTGGTTGATCCCCCTGCTGCCCCTGATCGGGGCCGCGATCACGGGGCTGGGTCTGATCAGCTTCAACCGCACTTTTAATCGCCTGCGCAAGCCGGTGGCGTTGCTGCTTCTCACCTGCGTGGGCATCGCGGCAGTGCTCAGCTATGCGGTGCTTGCCGAGCAGCTGGCCGGGGCCGGCGCGCGTGAGGTGCTGTTCAACTGGGCCAGCGCCGGCGACTTCAACCTGCAGATGGGCTACCGGGTGGATGCCCTTGGGGCGGTGATGCTGGCCCTGGTCACCACCATCGCCCTTCTGGTGATGGTGTACTCCGATGGCTACATGGCCCATGACAAGGGCTATGTGCGCTTCTTCACCTATCTGGCTCTGTTCAGCAGTTCGATGCTGGGGCTGGTCATCAGCCCCAACCTGCTGGAGATCTACGTGTTCTGGGAGCTGGTGGGGATGTGCTCCTACCTGCTGGTTGGCTTCTGGTACGACCGCGACGGTGCCGCCAATGCCGCCCAGAAGGCGTTTGTGGTGAACCGCGTCGGCGACTTCGGGCTCCTTCTGGGCATCCTCGGCCTGTTCTGGGCCACCGGCAGCTTTGGCTTCGAGGAGATCGGCACGCGCCTCAGCGCAGCCGTGGCCGGCGGCGGCCTCAGCAATGGTGTGGCCGTGCTGCTCTGCCTGCTGGTGTTCATGGGGCCAATGGCGAAATCTGCCCAGTTCCCACTGCATGTGTGGCTGCCCGACGCCATGGAGGGCCCGACGCCGATCTCGGCCCTGATTCACGCGGCCACGATGGTGGCCGCAGGGGTGTTCCTGGTGGCCCGCCTCCAGCCCGTCTACGCACCCTTTCCGGCCGTACAGCTGGTGATCGCGATCGTTGGCACGATCACCCTTTTTCTGGGCGCCTCGATCGCCCTCACCCAGCAAGACCTCAAGAAGGGCCTGGCCTACAGCACCGTGAGTCAGCTGGGTTACATGATGCTGGCCATGGGCTGCGGCGCCCCGGTTGCGGGCATGTTCCACCTGGTGACCCACGCCTTCTTCAAGGCGATGCTCTTTCTTGGCTCGGGCTCGGTGATCCACGCCATGGAGGAGGTGGTGGGCCACGAACCGGTGCTTGCCCAGGACATGCGTCTGATGGGCGGCCTGCGCAAGTACATGCCGGTCACAGCAATCACCTTCCTGATCGGCTGCGTTGCGATCGCCGGCATCCCACCGCTGGCTGGCTTCTGGAGCAAGGACGAGATCCTGGGCCAGGCCTTCAACACCTATCCAGTTCTCTGGGCGGCTGGCTTCATCACCGCCGGCATGACCGCTTTCTACATGTTCCGCCTTTACTTCCTCACCTTCGAGGGCAGCTTCCGCGGCAACGACAAGGCCCTGCAAGCCCAGCTTCTCTCCGCAGCCGGCAAGGGCAGCGGCGAAGGATCGGAGGAGGGTCATGGCCACCACGCCGAGCACCCCCACGAATCGGGCTGGCAGATGGCCATGCCTCTGGCGGTGCTGGCGGTGCCTTCGGTGCTGATCGGCCTGCTGGGCACCCCCTGGCACAGCCGCTTCGCTGAGTTGCTTGATCCCCACGAGGCGGCGGAGATGGCCGAACGCTTCTCTTGGAGTGAATTTCTCCCCCTGGCGGGCGCCTCGGTGGCGATCTCTGTGGCTGGGATCAGCCTGGCGGTGCTGGCTTACTATCTGCATCGCATCGACTTAGGCAAGGCAGTGGCCGCCCGCTTCCCGGCCGTGAATGCCTTCTTCGCCAACAAGTGGTATCTCGACGCCATCAACGACAAGATCTTTGTTCAGGGCAGCCGCAAGCTGGCCCGCCAGGTGCTGGAGGTGGATTCCAAGGTGGTGGACGGTGTGGTGAACCTCACCGGCCTGCTCACCCTGGGCAGCGGCGAAGGGTTAAAATATTTCGAAACCGGCAGGGCACAGTTTTATGCCCTGATCGTGTTTGGGGGGGTCATCGCCATGGTGGTCCTGTTCAGCGCCTTCGGCTAATCTCATCCGAAGCCACCCACCACCACATTTGTTAGCCAATGCCAGTCGATGGCCAGAGCAATCACCAACTGTCCTGGCATGCTCAAGCGCCTCGCCATCGTTGCGGGCCATCCGGTTCAGTACATCTCTCCCTGGCTCAGCGGACTTGCTGACAACACCGGCATTGAGCTGAAGGTCTTCTATCTCTGGGACTTGGGTGTATCCAGCGCGAAAGACCCCGGATTCGGCAGGCCCCTGCAATGGGATATCCCAATGCTCGAAGGCTACGCCTATCAGTTCATCCCCAACAGGGCCAGCAAACCAGGCAACAGCCACTTCTTTGGCTATTCCAACCCAGGACTTGCCTCCAACCTGGCAGCTTGGCAACCAGACGCCATTCTGCTGATGAACTATGCCTTTCTCACCTATGTTCTACTGCTTCTTGATCCACGCTTCTGGAAGATTCCCATCATCTTTCGCGGCGATTCCCACAACCTGAACAGAACACCAAGCCTGAAGGACAAGATCAGCAGGCTGTGTCGCAATCTTCTATTCCGGAGATTCAGCGCGTTTCTTGTTGTCGGCAAGGCCAATTACCAATATTATCGCGATGCCGGAGTGCCGGCGTTCAAACTGTTCACAGGCCTCCACGCCGTAGACAATGCGCGCTTTATCGATGCCGAAAAAGCAGTCTCCCTCAAGGCTGCAGAACTCAGGAAAAACCTCGGTATTGATCAGGAGAACTTGGTTATCTTCGTCGGCAAGTTTGTAGAGGTAAAGCGGCCGCTCGATCTCCTGAATGCCTATGCGGACCTGCCAACCCATCTGCTTCGCACCTCAAGGATTGTTTTCGTGGGCGATGGACCACTGAGGCAAATCATTCGCCGTCACGCGGAACGCCTTGGGCTTGACAGCGTGCTCTTTCTCCCTTTTCAAAACCAAAGCATGCTGCCCGCCGTCTATGCCGCGGCAGATGTGCTGGTGCTGCCTTCCCAGAGCGAAACCTGGGGACTGGTGGTCAATGAAGCCATGAATCTTGGCTGCCCCGCCATCGTGACGGAGCGGGTGGGATGCGCCTATGATCTGGTAGTGCCGGGGCAGACCGGCTGGGTGTTCCCTCCAGGCAACACGGGTGCCCTGAAGCAATGTCTTGAGGAGGCACTTTCCGATCCAGAACGCCTGCATCAGATCGGAGAGAATGCACGCAGGCATGTATTGAAGTTTTCGTATGATGGAATCACGGCGAGTCTGCAGCAAGCCCTGCAATATGTATGTCATGGTTAACAATCCACTGCCATGAGCATTGATCCCAGCAACATCGCGAATCCAGCAACGATCGGGTCCGTTGCCCAGCCGATAGGTCGTCGTTGTTTGGTCATCAATGCCGATGATCTCGGCTTCTCTCAGCAGGTCAATGCTGCGATTGATCAAGCCTTGGCCCGTGGTTGGATCAGCAGCTCCACACTCATGGCCAATGCACCATGCTGCGAAGAAGGGGTGGCCGTTGCCCAGCGGCACCGATCCCATGCCAGCTTTGGAATCCATCTCAATCTCACGGAATTCAAGCCCCTTACCAAGACAACCGAACTGCAAAGATCTGGCTTGCTCGATGAGGGTGGCTTGTTTTCTGGATCGATCCGCGAACTGAGGGGCCGCCCGGAGACCATGGCCGCATGTTTTGACGAACTTGATGCCCAGATCCAGCAGGTGCGTTCCATGGGGCTGGAGATTTCCCATTTCGATTCCCATCACCACATACACACCATTCCCTGGATGCTGCCGGTGATCCGCAGGCTCCAGAAGAAGCATGGGATCTGGCGGATGCGAACAACAATGAACGTTTACGGCCGCAAGCTCCACAGCAAGCCGCCCCTCACCCGAATCCTGGCCAAAAAGGCCTGGTCGACCATCTGCCGGCTGCGGGGCAGCCGCATGCCGCAGGTGTTCACAGGGCTGGATGTCTTTCTGGAGGATCCCACTCGCAAACCCTTTCAACAATCAACATCGATTGAGTTGATGTGCCATCCCGGGCAGGAGGGGTACGGGGAAGATCTTTTCCTGCTTGAGTGTTGTCAGAAGCTTCTCAGGGAAAGCCCTTATCGCTTGCACACCTTCATGAACATCAATTAAACCGATCTTCGGCGGCAGCCTGCGCGAGCCCATAGAAGAAAGCGCTTGCTGCCTGATTTCTACGGCGAACTCTTGAGGTTATCTTAAGGAACCTTGCCAAAATCCTGAAAGCCCCTAGGCGGGGCGGCGAGGCCTCAATCTGTGTGCCATCCCGCATGGGTGTAGTGCCGCCCTGGATTGGATTTCTACACTCCCTCCATACGGTGCGAGTGGTTGGTGCCTTTTCCCTGGCTGAGCGCCGCGATCCTTTTCCCGATCGCCGCTTCACTCCTGATCCCCTTGGTGCCCGATAAGGGCGACGGCAAGACCGTCCGGTGGTACGCCCTTGGCGTGGCCCTGCTCACCTTCCTGCTCACGGTGGGGGGCTACCTGAACGGCTATGACCCGGCCGTGGAGGGGCTGCAGCTGGCCGAGCGCTACACCTGGCTGCCCGACCTGGGCCTGGCCTGGTCCGTGGGAGCGGACGGCATCTCGATGCCACTCATCCTGCTCACCAGCTTCATCACCGCCCTGGCGGCCCTCGCGGCCTGGCCGGTGACCTTCAAGCCGAAGCTTTTCTTTTTCTTGTTGTTGGCGATGGATGGCGGCCAGATCGCCGTGTTCGCCGTGCAGGACATGCTGCTCTTCTTCCTGGCCTGGGAGCTGGAGCTGTTGCCGGTGTACCTGCTCCTGGCGATCTGGGGGGGAAAAAAGCGGCAATACGCCGCCACCAAGTTCATCCTCTACACCGCTGGCAGCTCCCTGTTCATTCTGTTGGCGGCCCTGGCGATGGCCTTTTACGGCGGGGGCAGCCCCAGCTTTGAGTACACCGTGCTGGCCGCCAAGGGCTTCCCTGTGGGGTTCCAAGTGCTCTGTTATGCGGCCCTGCTGATCGCCTTCGGCGTGAAGCTACCGATAGTGCCGCTGCACACCTGGCTGCCCGATGCCCACGGTGAGGCAACCGCCCCTGTGCACATGCTGCTGGCTGGAATTCTGCTCAAGATGGGCGGCTACGCCCTGCTGCGCTTCAACGTGCAGTTACTGCCGGCGGCCCACGTGCAGTTCGCGCCGCTGCTCGTGGTGCTCGGGGTGGTGAATATTATTTATGCGGCCCTCACGTCGTTTGCCCAGCGCAACCTCAAACGCAAGATTGCCTACAGCTCGATCAGCCACATGGGCTTCGTGCTGATCGGCGTCGGCAGCTTCAGCGCCCTAGGCACCAGCGGCGCCATGCTCCAGATGGTGAGCCACGGGCTGATCGGGGCCAGCCTTTTCTTCCTGGTGGGCGCCACTTACGACCGCACCCACACCCTCCAACTCGATGACATGGGCGGCGTGGGCCAGAAAATGCGCAAGATGTTCGCCCTCTGGACCGTGTGTTCCCTGGCGTCGCTGGCGCTACCGGGCATGAGTGGCTTCGTGAGCGAGCTGATGGTGTTCGTGGGCTTCGCCACGAGCGAGGCTTACACCCTGCCCTTCCGCGTGGTGATCTGCGTTCTGGCGGCCATCGGGGTGATCCTCACCCCCATCTACCTGCTTTCGATGCTGCGGGAGATCTTCTTCGGCAAGGAGAATGCCGAACTGGTGTCCCACACCAATCTGGTGGACGCCGAACCCCGCGAGATTTACGTGATCAGTTGCCTGTTGGTGCCGATCATCGGCATCGGCCTTTACCCTCGCCTACTTACCGACACCTACAGGGCTTCGATCGAGGCCCTGGTCAAACGGGAGACCACCGCCATGGCTCTGGTGCAGCACCCACCCGGAGCCGCTGTGATGCGCCAAACCTCCCTAGCCGTGGCTCTACCGGGAGCCCTCCAGGCTCCGGCCCTCGCCGGCTGGCAAAGACTCATCCATCGGGCTGGCTGAATCCCGCGGCGGGGTAACAAAGTTCTGCGCCCTCATGTCCCAATCACTGGGGGACCGATCGGCTCGATAGCCTCAGGTCATTCCGACCGAATCCGGCGATGCGGCAGCTGAATTTCCTGCTGATCTTCAGTTTTGGCCTGGCAGCAGTGACGTTCACCCTCGAGAACACGGAGCCGACCACGGTCCATTTTCTTCCGGGGATGGCCACCACCCTCCCCCTGGCCGTTCTGTTGCTGCTGGTGGCTGGCATCGGGGCGACCGCCGCCTGGATCTTCGCGGTGTGGAGCGGGGTAGTGAAGAAGGTGGAAACCCTCCAGGAGAGCGGCGAGCTGGAGGCCCAACAGGTGCGCATTCAGGAACTCGAGAATGATCTGCAGCGCTACAGGGCCACCGTGGATGCCCAGCTGAGCCTGCTGCCGGCCGCCGGTGGCAGCAGCGCACCTTCCGCCGCACCCGCCGAAACGATGTCGGTGGATTGAGCCCCGCAATCGGAGATCCCGAGCGTGACGGTGCCGGTCCTAGCCGATACCGTGAAACACAAATGGGCTTCGGAGCGCGGCTGAGCGAGTGGCAGAAGCAGGCGCCAGGCTGGCCATCCGGTTGCTCCAGGACGCAGCCGAGCGGGGCGAGATCGACCCCTGGGATGTGGATGTGATCGGGGTGATCGATGGCTTCCTTGATCAGCTCCGCCAAAGGATCGCCCTGCCACGCCTAGCGGCCGCCCAGGGTGGCAGCTTCGAGCGCGATCTGGCGGAAAGCAGTGAGGCCTTTCTGGCCGCTTCGATGCTGGTGGGCCTAAAGGCGGAGGTGCTGGAGGCCGCCACCTTCCCTCCGGAACCTGTCTTCGAGGATCCGTTCGATTGTGATGATCCCCAAGAAGGCTTGCGCGCCCCCTCCATGGCACTCCCCCGCCGGCCGGAGACCCACCTGCGGCGGCGCCCGGTTGCCCCGCCGCCCCTGCAACGGCCGGTGACCCTCGGCGAACTGATCCGCCAGCTGGAGGAGATCGCAGAACGGCTGGAACAGGAGGGACCTCGCCCCCGCCACCGCCCCCGCGGCCGGGCCTACAGCGAATCGGCGGCCATCGCCCAGGTGAGCGCCCTGGCCCACCGGGAGAAACTGCCGGAAACCACGGCAGCACTAAGCCTGTTCCTGCTCGAGTGGAATGCCGCCCACGACGAGCGCTGGGTGGGTTTCGATGAGTTGGTTGAAGCCTGGAACATGGCCGGACTCCTCTCGGAGGACGACCTGGATCGGGACCGGGTGGGTGTGTTCTGGGCCCTTCTCTTTCTCTCGGCCCAGGGCAAGCTGGAACTGCAGCAGGACGGTGGCTTATTCGGCAGCCTGCGGCTGCGACGCCTCAGCGAGCTCAAAACAGCAGCAACGCTCCCGGTTCTCAGTGGCCAAGGGCCAGATGGGGGGCCGGCTCTGGAAGCACGGGCAGCCTGAGAGGGGTCCGTAAGCTGACCCCAACAACCTGAAAAAGTCAACGCCGATGAAGGCGATGATCCTGGCGGCTGGCAAAGGCACACGGGTGCGACCAATCACCCACACCACGCCCAAGCCGATGATCCCGATCCTGCAGAAGCCGGTGATGGAGTTCCTGCTCGAACTTCTGCGCCAGCACGGCTTCGATCAGATCATGGTGAACGTTTCTCACCTGGCTGAGGAAATTGAAAACTATTTTCGCGATGGCCAGCGCTTCGGTGTCCAGATCGCCTATAGCTTCGAAGGCAGGATTGAGGATGGGGAACTAATCGGGGATGCCATTGGCTCCGCCGGTGGGCTCAAGCGTATTCAGGATTTCCAAGCCTTCTTTGATGACACATTTGTGGTGCTTTGTGGAGATGCACTGATCGATCTCGACCTGAGCGAGGCTGTGCGCCGTCACCGTGCCAAGGGCGCGATGGCGAGCCTGATCACCAAGCGCGTTCCCCACGACCAGGTGAGCAGCTATGGCGTGGTGGTGACCGACCCCGACGGCCGAGTCCTCTCCTTTCAGGAAAAGCCGGCAGTCGAGGAAGCCGCTAGCGATATGATTAACACGGGCATTTACATCTTCGAACCTGAAGTTCTCGACTACATTCCCAGCGGTGAATCCTTCGACATCGGCTCCGATCTCTTCCCTAAACTTGTAGAATCCGGTGCCCCATTCTACGCACTTCCTATGGAATTCGAGTGGGTGGATATTGGCAAAGTGCCCGACTATTGGCAAGCGATCCGCAGCGTTCTTCAGGGACACGTGCGGCAGGTGCAGATCCCCGGTGTTGAGGTGAGGCCAGGCATCTACACCGGTCTGAACGTGGCGGCCAACTGGGATAAGATCAACGTGGAGGGTCCCATTTATGTGGGTGGCATGACCCGCATTGAGAATGGTGCCACCATAATCGGACCAGCAATGATTGGCCCCAGCTGCCACATTTGCGAAGGTGCCACAATCGATAACTCGATTATTTTTGATTACTCAAGGATCGGAGCTGGTGTGCGTCTGGTCGAAAAACTTGTCTATGGCCGCTACTGTGTTGACCGCAACGGTGACCATTTCGACCTCCAGGAAGCCTCCCTCGATTGGCTGATCACTGATGCTCGCCGTCAGGACGTGCTCTCCCCTTCTCCGCAGCAGAAGGCAATGGCCGAACTCCTCGGCAGCGATCTCGCCCTGAAGGCCAGCTGAAGGCTGGGGCCCCGATTCCGGCAAGATGCCGATCGCGCTAGCCCTGCCAAAGAGAGACCCGATTCCATCGAGCACCCTTACTGAACGGGTGCTGGCCCGACCTCTGCTAGGTGAGGCACTAGATCCCGGCCAGATCCAGGATGCAGGGGATCCGTTCCTCCGCCTTCACCGCCATCAGATGCACCCCCTGGGCAATGGTGCGGTATGCCTGCACCTGCTCCGCGGCGATCGCCACCCCCTCCGCTGCCGGGTCCTTCGCCGCCTCCAGGCGGGTGATCACCACTTCGGGAATGCAGGCGCCAGGCACCACGCGGTTGATGAAGCGGGCATTGCGGGCCGACTTAAGCAGAAACACCCCGGCCAGCACCGGAAGCCCGAGCGGAGCGGTGATCTCCTCCACGAAACGCCGCAGGGCGGCCTCATCCATCACCATCTGGGTCTGCAGAAAGCGGGCTCCGGCGGCCTGCTTGCGACGCACCCGAGAGGCCAGGCCACTCCAGCTGGGGGACTGGGGATCGGCTGCGGCTCCGGGGAACAGCAGGGTGGGGCCATCGGGGAGGGTGCCTTCCACCGGATCCAGCCCGGCATTGCATCGGCCAACCAGCTGGAGCAGGCGCACCGCCTCGAGCTCATTCACCGGCCGGGCCGCCGGCTGATCGCCTGCCCGCACCGGATCCCCGGTGAGACAGAGAAGGTTGCGGATGCCGAGGGCATGGGCCCCCAGCAGATCGGCCTGCAGGGCAATGCGGTTACGGTCGCGGCAGGTCATCTGGAGCACCGGTTCGATGCCGGCCTCCAGCAGCAGGCGACAGAGGGCCAGGCTGCTCATCCGCATCACCGCCCGGCTGCCATCAGTCACATTGACAGCGTGGACCCGGCCCCGAAGCAGGGATGCCACCTCCACGGCCCTGGAGGGGTCACCGCCGCGGGGTGGAGTGACTTCCGCGGTAAGCGCGAATTGACCAGCCTGCAGTGCGTCCTGGAGCAACACACGCCCCTCTCCCCCTCTGGTTGCCCATCATGCAGCACAGGCTTGCCTAGAGTGAATCATCAAGGCGGAGCATGGTATGCCCGAGCGCGGGACATCGGAGCGCACCAGGCAGGAGCCTGGGCCTGACGAGCGTTCTCCGGCAGCCCAATTCAGCGCCTCAGCCCGCAACGATCTCTCCGATCGGGAAGTGGAGATTGTGGAACTGGTGGCCA
Source organism: Cyanobium sp. (assembly GCA_014191755.1). Lineage (GTDB taxonomy): Bacteria > Cyanobacteriota > Cyanobacteriia > PCC-6307 > Cyanobiaceae > Cyanobium. The sequence continues at coordinate 81,205 of BJHE01000003.1, read as the reverse complement.
CCGGCCTCACCAACCAGGAGATCGCGGCGCAGTTGATGATTAGCAAGCGCACCGTGGACAACCACGTGAGCAATATCTTCACCAAGACCGGCGCGAAGAACCGGGTGGCGCTGCTCAACTGGGCCATGGATAACGGCAAGATCTGCCGCGATGGCTTCAACTGCTGCGTTCTGCCCCCCGCCGGATCTGCCGGTCCAGCCATCGGTGGCGGGAATCCCTGACCTGATCCCGGATCCGGTTCAACCCTGCCCCAGCGCCAGCGACTGCTCTGCATGGCTGCGGCGGGGGGCCGGCTTGGACTGAAGCGGTCGGGGGGCATCCAGAGCCTCGAGGCTGTAGCGATCAGCGGCAAGCCCAAAGAGCTCGGCGTAGGCGAGGCAGTCGTCGGCATCCCTGCCTGCGCAGCGGAGCACTCCCTGGTTGTCGTAGAGGCCGGTCATCAGAGTCCCCCGTCGCTTCGGGCGCTGCAGTTTGCATCGCCTCCAGCCTACTGATGCAGTAGTTCGCGCTGCTCGGCCTCGCTCCAGCGGACGAAGGGATGGTGCGCTAAGGCGGCATTGCTCAGATCCCGGCGGTCGGTGACCTCCCGCCCGCACCAGGAAGGAATCATCACGGCCTGATCGGCGCTGGCGATCTCCACCTCCGCTAGCACCAGCGGTGCATTGTCGCCCTCGAATACATCCAGAACCCAGTCACCACCGCTCAAATCGAGGCCATGGCGCCGCTTGCGCAGCGAAGCCGCCGCCAAGGCCAAAAGCTCCTCCCCATCAGCCAGCGGAATCGCATACTCGAACTCCAGCCGGCAGAGGGCCGGACCGCTGAAGCCGGCGGGGGGAGGGGCCTTGAGGGTGAGGAAGGCCTCCGGAGAGGGCTTCGCCCGGCCCCCAACCCCGGCGACTTCGGGCTCCCCGGCTTCCCCCAGAGGCGAGCTGGTGCGCACCCGCAGGGTGATGCCCTCGGCGGCTGCCACCAGATAGCCCTGGCGCAGGCTGCGAACCCAGAGGCAGTGGTGGCGCCAACCCTCGCCCACCACCAGAAAGCGTCGTTCGATCTCCAGCGCCACGTCCTGCCGCGACCAGAGGTCGCCTGGAAAGGAGCATTGTGAAACAGTCCAGGCCTGGAGCCCCGTCCGAGCGCGGCGGGTCTGGCGCGAGACCCCTGGATCCACCGGCGGGGAGCCGCACTACGGGCCTCAGCTGACGTCCTAGTTCGAGGAGGCCTCGCCGTTGGTAAGGCTGCCGGCCCAGTGCAGCTTGTGGGTGAGGGTGCGGTAATAGGAAGGGCTCTGCTCCAGTTGGAGCAGCAGGGCCGGATGGGGTCCCTGCTGAACCACACAGCGATCGCCAGGATCGAGCAGGCTGGCGTGAGCGCCATCCTTCCAGAGCTTCACCCGCCTGCTGCTCTCCCCGAGGGGCCACACGGTGAGCCTCGAGCGTGGAGGCACCACCACGGCACGGCTGGAGAGACTCATCGGACAGATCGGATTTACCACGATCGCCTCGATGCCGGGATGGAGGATCGGCCCCCCCGCCGCCATGGCGTAACCGGTGGAGCCGGTGGGGGTGGCGATGATCAGGCCATCACCGCGGTACTGATCCACCACCTCGCCATCAATCTCGAGCTCTAGCAGACAGGTGGGCGACACCTCATCAAGGCAGGGCCGGAAGTAGAAGTCGTTGAGGGCGCCGTGGGGCCCATCGGCATCCACATCGGCAGCGGCGATGGGTGCACGGGTGCGGACGGTAGCGGTGGCGCTCACCCCATCGCCCCGCTCGATGCGGGCCTCAAGCATCATGCGGCGCTCCAAGGCGAAGCGATCGGCCAGCAGACGCTGCCAGAGCGAAGGTTCAGCGGAGCCGTCGTCGGCGAGCCGCAGCAGACTGCGCTCATGGGTGAGAAAGCCCAGGTGGCCCCCCACGTTGAAGCTGAGGATCGGCACCCCATGGGGGGCGAGGTGACGGGCCGCGCCGAGCACGGTGCCATCGCCCCCGAGCACCAAGGCGAGATCGGGCGGAGCCGGTTCGGTAGCCAACAGGGCCGGGAAGGGATTTTGGGCCAAGCCACTGGCCGCCACAATCACACCAATGCCGTGAGCCCTGAGATCCTCGGCGCAGCGACGGGCCTGAAGCTGGGCGGCGCGGCTGCCGCAGCGCACGATCAACCAGACCTTCTCGAGCCGCATGGAGCGAAACGCCGCAAATCAGGTGGGCCCAGCCTGGCTACCAACGCAAGAGATTGAAACGCTCCATGTCCACCGTTTCGCGGTTTCGATACAGGGAGAGCAGGATCGCCAGACCCACCGCCGCCTCGGCTGCAGCCACAGTGATCACGAAGATGGCGAACACCTGGCCGCGGATCAGCTGGCCATCGAGGTAATTGGAGAAGGCCATCAGATTGAGGTTCACGGCGTTGAGCATCAGCTCGATGCTCATCAGCACCCGCACGGCGTTGCGGCTGTTGATCAGACCCCACACACCAGTGCAGAACAGAACTGCGGCCAGGACGAGGTAGGCCTGCAAGGGAATCCCGTTGCTGAAACCGGGAAGAACCAGGGCGAGGATCATGAGGTTTTCTCCAGGGCGGGCTTCTCAAGCAGGAGGGGTGTGCGGGCCTTCTCGATCAGCCCCTGGTCCACCGGTTCCCCGGTGATCACGTCACTGCTGAACACATCACGGCGGGCCAGCACGATGGCACCGATCATCGCCATCAGAAGCAACACCGAAGCCAGTTCGAAGGGCAGCAGGTAATCGCTGAATAGGTGCTCTCCGATCCTGATGGTTGCCTCTTCGCCCACCGGGGTGGGGCCAGGCAGGGCCCAGTCGGTGGTGAAGGAGGCTCGGAGCAACAGCGCGAAAAGACCGGCGCACACCGCCCCGGAAAGAACCCGCCGTAGCAACAGACCAGGGATGGCTGCCATGGTTTCTTTCTTGTTCACGAGCATGATCGCGAACAGGATCAGCACGTTCACCGCCCCCACATAGACGAGCACCTGGGCAGCGGCCACGAAGCTGGCATTGAGCAGCAGGTAGAGGCCGGCCACCGAGAGGAACACGCCGCCCAGAAGAAAAGCGGAATACACGATGTTGGGTAGCAGTACCACCCCTAGGGACCCGGCCACCAGGGTGACCGAGAGCACCAGGAAGCAGATGAGCTCTGTGGTGGAGGCGATGGTCATGGCTTGGGGGTGGCGCCTGGGTCGGCAGAGGTGGCGGCGGGGTCAGGGACGGGTGTCGCCGCCTTGGGCAGGGTTTCGAGCACCTGCTCGGGGAGTCTGCCGACCCGCGGTGTGGTGGCGGGCAGATCATGGGGATCCATCACACCCTTGGGCAGGTAGACCAGCTCCCGCAGCGGAACCACGGCCGGATCGCTGGTCACACTTGTGGGAAGGCGCCCCAAGGCGACGTTGTCGTAGTTGAGACTGTGGCGATCGAAGGCGGCGAGCTCATATTCCTCGGTCATCGAGAGACAGTTGGTGGGGCAGTACTCCACGCAGTTGCCGCAGAAGATGCACACGCCGAAATCGATCGAGTAGTTGCGCAGCTCCTTTTTCTTGGTGGCCTTGTTCATCACCCAATCCACCACCGGCAGATTGATGGGGCAGACCCTGACGCAGACCTCACAGGCGATGCACTTATCGAACTCGTAGTGGATGCGGCCGCGATAGCGCTCCGAGGGGATCAGCTTTTCGTAGGGGTACTGCACCGTGATCGGCCGGCGGCGCAGGTGGTCGAAGGTGACCCCCAGACCCTGGGTGATGTATTTCGCCGCGCCCACCGCATCCTGGGTGTAGTCGCCGACTTTCTTGAGGAACCCGAACATGGTGGAGAGAAGCTCAGAGAACGGGGGTGGCCCCCATGATGGCGGCCGGGAAGGGGGGATGTGTCGCAGCCGCCTAAGCAAGGCACTAAGGTCGCGGCCGAGCAGCGTGTCTGGGGCGGGGCAGGGTCAGCCGCCAAAGGCGCCCGGGAAAGCCAGCTTCAGGGCGGCGGTGACGAGGAGATTGACCAGGGCCACCGGCAGCAGAAACTTCCAACCCAAATCGAGAAGTTGGTCGATCCGAACCCTTGGCACGGTCCAGCGCAGCAGGATCGCGAAGAACACCAGCAGGTAGGCCTTGAGCACGGTCATGACGATGCCGAGGCTTCCTGTGATCACCTGCACGAGCGGCGCATCCACCGACTGGCCCAGCAAGCCTGCCAGCCATTCCACCGGGATCGGGAAACCCCAGCCGCCCAGGTACAGCACCGACACCAGCAGGGCCGAGAGCACCAGATTGATGTAGCTGCCCAGATAGAAGAGGGCGAACTTCATGCCGGCGTACTCGGTCTGATAGCCGGCCACAAGCTCCTCCTCCGCCTCGGGAAGGTCGAAAGGGAGGCGCTCACACTCAGCCAGCACGCAAATCCAGAAGATCACGAACCCCACCGGCTGCCGCCAGATGTTCCAGCTGAAGATGCCGGCACCGGCCTGCTGGTTGACAATATCGACAGTGCTGAGCGAATTGCTCATCATCACGATTGCCAGCACGCTCAGGGCCAGAGGAATCTCGTAGCTGATCGACTGGGCCGCAGCCCGCAGGCCGCCAAGGAGAGAATATTTATTGTTGCTCGAATAGCCGCTCATCAGCAGGCCGATCGGCTGGATACTGCTCAGGGCGATCCAGAGGAACACCCCCACGCCCACGTTGCTGATCAGCAGGTTCTGACCGAAGGGCACCACCAGCCAGCTGAGGATCACGGGCACCAGCACCAGCACCGGGCCGAGGGTGAAGAGGAGACCGTCGGCCTTGGCGGGGATGATGTCCTCCTTGAACAGCAGCTTGAGGCCATCGGCCATGGGCTGCAGGATGCCGAGGGCGCCGGCGTACTCAGGGCCGATCCGCTGCTGCACGGCAGCAGAAATCTTGCGCTCCAGCCAGACGTTGACCAGAACGCCGACCACAGCCGACACCAGCACGGTGAGCATGGGAAGCGGCAGCCAGAGCAGGTGGGCGAGCCCCTGGCTCACGCCAAACCCATCGAGCAGGTCGAGGAAGCTGGACTGCAGGTCGAGGCCCGGTGTCACGACCGCGAAGGTCTGCATGGCGGGTTGGTCAGATGGGGCGACGTTAAGCCCCCCCCAGCTCGGCTGGGGGGGTAAATGGTGCGTTGAAGTGGGAGGCCGGACCCGATCAGCTGGAGGCGGGTCGGCTCTCAAGCGGCAGCCAGGGCCGCTCGGCCGAGCCGGTGTAGATCTGGGTCGGCCGGTAGATGCGGTTGGCGCCGAGCTGCTCGCGCCAGTGGGCCAGCCAGCCTGCAGTGCGGGCGATGGCGAAGATCGGTGTGAACAGATCCCGTGGAATTCCGAGCTTGCGGTATACCAGGCCGGAATAGAAATCCACGTTGGGATAGATGCCCTTGGGGCCGAGCCTGTCGGCCGCCACCTCCTCAAGCCTGCGGGCCACGTCGTACATGGTGTCGTGGCCGAAACGCACGAACAGCTCCTCGGCCAGGCCTTGCAGGATCACGGCACGGGGATCCTTCACCCTGTATTCGCGGTGGCCGAAGCCCATGATCTTCTGCTTTGAGGCAATCGCCTGGTCGAGCCAGTCCTCCACCCGGTCTATCGAGCCGATCTGATCGAGCATGTCGAGCACGTCCTCGTTGGCGCCGCCGTGGAGCGGACCGGCCAGGGTGCCCACCGCCGAGGCCACGACCGCATAGGGGTCGGTGAGGGTGCTGGCGGTGACGCGGGCGCTGAAGGTGCTGGCGTTGAGGCTGTGCTCAGCATGGAGGATCAGGCAGGAATCGAAGATGCGGGCCGCCAGGGAATCGGGCTCCCGCTCAGTGAGCATGTAGAGGAAGTTGGCCGAATAGGCGAGATCGTCGCGGGGCTGGATTGGATCCTGGCCTTTGCGGATCAGCTGGAAGGCCGCCACCATCGTGGGGATCTTGGCGATCAGCCGCACCACCGCCTCGGTGACGTATTGCGGGTCGTAGAGGGCACGGCGGGAATAGAAGAGCCCCAGCGAGGCAGCGCTTGCCTGCAGGGCATCCATCGGGTGCCCTGAGGCCGGGAAGCACTTCATCATGTCGCGGATGCGGAAGCTCACCCGCCGGTGCATCTGCACCTCGTGCTGGAAGTCGTTGAGCTGGAAGATCGTGGGCAGTTCGCCCCAGATCAACAGGTAGGCCGTTTCCAGGAAGCTGCTGTTGCGGGCGAGCTGGTCGACCGGCACGCCCCGGTAAGTGAGCACCCCCCGATGGCCGTCGATGTCGCAGATGGCCGACTGGGTGGCCGGAACGCCCTCAAGGCCAGGCCGGAAGAGCGGTGGACCAGGTGAAGCCGCTGGTGAGGCAGCGGCGGGGGCAGAAGTGGTGGTGGCTTCCTCAGGGGTGGTTTTCGCCGCCATGCCAGGTGCCATGAAGATCCAGAGTTCAAAACCTAGGCGTGGGGCCGCCTTGGCGCCGTAGCGCAGGCTGCCAGTGGGGTGGCGCCACCGCTAAACCAGCAGGGTCCGGGGGGTGAGCAGCTGCTGCAGGCTCCAGGCGCCAGCCGCCGCCTGATCCCCTAGGTGGCCCCGGGCGGAACGGGGTAATTCAAGCAAGGCCAGGCCGGCCTTGCGTAGGGTAATCGATCCCAGGGGTGCTCCCAGAAGCCTGGCGGCGAGATCCCCCAGGTCGGGTTCATGGCCCACCAGGGCCAGACGCAGGGGCCTGTCCGCTGCCGGCGTGGAGGGGTCGGCCCTGGGGGATGAAGCCGCGCCGGGTGGGTGCGACCCAGGCATCTGGGGCACCACAGCGGTGGGGGTGGCCAACCAGCGGGCCAACAGCGGCAAGGGATCGGCGCCGGGCTCCAGGGCCGTGGCGAGCTCCAGGCAGGGAGCCAGGCCGGCGCGAAGGGCGATCTCGGCAGTTTGACGGGCGCGCACCAGGGGGGAGGACATCAGCCGGTCCGCCGTTAGCCCCAAGGCCACGGCCCGTTCCAGCACCGCCGTGGTGCGGCGGCGTCCAGCGGGGGTGAGGGCCCGCAGGCCATCGGGTCGGTCTTCACTGCGGTCTTCGGCGATGCCGTGGCGCACCAGCAGGAGTCGGGGGCCGAAGGGTGCCATGGAACTGCGGTGTCAGGTGTCTCTGGAGGGGGGGGATCGGGCCGATCGCGCTCATCGGCCCGATCCGAATTCAAGTCGGGCCCGCAGCCTCAGGCCTTCGGCCCCGGGTTCCACGGCCAGGGCCAGGCCCCGCACGGGAGCATCCAGGGGACCTCCGGCCAGGGACACGAGGCGTCGCCAGGGCAACCAGTCACGCAGCAGCGAGCGGGCCGGCTCGGTCGCAAGGGCCCACTGCAGCGGTGCGGCAGGACGATCCAGGACCTCGAGTTGCCGCTCACGCCGCTGGGCACCTCGCCCGTCTCCGGCCGCCTCGAGCAGAGCCAGGCTGCGCCCCCAGAGGGCCTGACCGTCCTGGTCGCCGCGCCAGCCCTCAAGGGGAGCCTGGAGGCGATCCACGCCCTCCCGGTCGGGTCGGGCACCTCGGCCGGCCACCAACCGGGTCCAGACGGTGACCGGGCGGCCTTCCAGCTCCAACGGCGCCGGGATCAGGCCTGCGGCGGCCAGGGGAGCCTCGAGGACAGCGGTGGCCGGCTGATCCGGCGGCGAAGCCATCAGCCAGCCGGCGGGCGCCTCGGCCACCACCAGGGGACCATCCGCGACAGCCACCAGCAGGGGGGGCAGGGGGCCCGCCCCTGGAGCCAGGGCCGCCACCCGCTCCACCAGGGGGCGAAGCAGGGGGTCGGAGAGCAGGGCCGCCGGGTTCTGGAGCAGGCCCAGCCGCTCGGTGGCAGCGGGGGCCGCCGCCACCAGGGCGCGCCGCACGGCCAGGGAGGTGGCATCCAGAGCCCCGGCAGCCACCGACCCGGCAGCGGGCCTCTCGACCAGAGCCTCCAACCACAGGGAGGCTCCATCGGGGCGGAGGCTGGCCAGAACCTGGGTAGCGGGACCAGGATCGGCCGGAATTCCCAGACCCTCGGGGAGGCCGGCGGCCCGCGCCACCAGCAGGGCCGCCCCCTCGCCGAGGTCGGCAATCCGCCGGCGCAGCGCAGGATCGGCGCCCTGGTTGAGTTCATCGATCTGGGAAACATCGAGGGCCTGCTCCAGCACGCCCCGGCCGGAGGCGATGAGCAGCAGGTCGTCGTCGACTAGGGCGGTGGCGAGGGGCAGCGGCTGGCGGCCGAGCAGGGCACCCCGGCCGCTGATCAGGCCCATCCCCCGATAACGACTGACCTGTAGGTCGGTGCCGGCCAGGCTGCGGGTCTGCCAGAAGCGCTGCACGAATTGGCGGGCGCCGTCAGCGTCGCGGCTGCGCAGGGCCAGCAGCCAGTTGCCGGACCCCGAGGCGGCGCCGGCATCCCCATCCGGAAGATCGAAGAGGGCGAGACCGATCTCAGGGGCGAGCCAGGCGGCCAGCTCGGTGGGGTAGTCGAGGCCCGCCGCGGCGAAGGCGCCATCGCGCAGGCGCTCGATCGCGGCGGCGGCCTGCCGGCGGTTGCGGGCCGGTGCCACGGCCCGGGCATAGGCCACGGGTTCCTCACCATCGCTGAGCAGGTAGAGGCTGAGGGGGGCCTGGCGCGGCACGAAGCGTGCGGCCCGCGGCAGGCTGGCCGCACGGTGCTGGAGGGCCAGGGGGCCCCGCTGCCCCACCAGCCACCAACCAGCTCCGCCCAGGGCGAGGGCCAGCAGGCCCAGGGCCAGCAGCACCGCCAGGAAAGGCCTGGCCTTCATTCCCCTCTTGCAGGATGGGTCCATCCTGACGCCCGCCCGACCCAGCGCCCATCATGAGCACCCCCGCCCCCCGGCTGCCCGGCACCCTCAGCGCCCCTGACCTGGCCAAACAACTGCGCGACGGTGGCCCGCTCCAGTTGGTGGATGTTCGGGAAGACCAGGAACTGGAGCTGGCGCGATTTCCTCACCCGGTGCTGCATCTGCCCCTGAGTCGCTCGGCCGACTGGATGGAGCGGATCGGCGATCTGCTCGATCCGGCCAGGCCCGTGGCGGTGCTCTGCCACTCCGGCATGCGCAGCTGGCGCTTCGGCTGCTGGCTGGCCCAGGAGCGGGGCTACCAGGAAGTGTGGAACGTGGAGGGGGGGATCGAGGCCTGGAGCCGCGAGGTGGATCCCTCGGTGCCCCGCTACTGAATCCAAGTGACGCGCTCCAGTGGGCAAGACATGGCTCGGGCGATCGACCCGCCGCCGGCTTCCCGCCCATGACAAAGCATCAGCCACGGGCCCGGGCTGCCTACGCTCGCAAACGTGCCGATAGCCGATGCCCCGTTGGAGAGCCTGCCCCGCCGGCAACAGGAGGTGCTGCAGGCCACCGTGCGGCACTACGTGGACACAGTCGAACCCGTGGGCAGCCACATTCTGGTGCGGCGCTTCGGGCTGCCCGCCAGCCCGGCCACAGTGCGCTCCGCCATGGGAGCCCTGGAGCAGCGGGGCCTGCTCACCCAGCCCCACACCTCCGCCGGCCGCATCCCGAGCCAGCTGGGCTACCGCCTCTACGTGGACCAGCTCCTCCCCTCTCCGGGTGCGGCGGCCCTCCAGTTGGAGCGGGAGCTGGCGGGCATCAGTCTTCAGTGGGCAGCCCTCGATGACTTGCTGCAGCATCTGGCCCGCCGCCTGGCCGATCTCACCGGCCTGCTCAGCCTGATCAGCCGGCCACGCCGGCCCCGCCCTCACCTCCAGGAGGTGCGGCTGGTGGTGAGCAGTGACCGGCTGCTGGTGTTCCTGGTGCAGGGGGCGGCCCTCACCACCAGCCTCAACCTGCGCCTGCCTGGAGGCTCCGACCAGATGCCCATGCTGGAGCGCTGGACCAACGAACAGCTGCGCAATCGCCCAGCCGGCCGAATTGAATGGGAGCGGCTGCCGGCCCAGCTGGGGGCCAGCGGCGGGCTCCTGCGTCAGGCTCTCGAAAGCCATGCCCAGCTCGGCAGGGGGGGCGACTTCGACGGGGTGGTGGCAGCCGGACTGGGCGGCCTGCTGGGCCAGCCCGAGTTCAGCCGTACCTCAAGCCTGCTGCCCCTGGTGCAGCTGGTGGAGAGCGGCCCCCAGCAGGTGCTGGCTCCCCCGGGTAACGGGCAGACGGCCGAAGGCGCCGGCAGCATCTGGATCGGCACGGAACACCCCCACACCGCCCTGGGCCAGTGCTCCGTGGTGCAGGCCCCGTACCGCACAGCCGATGGTTCCCGGGGGCAGGTTGCCTTAGTGGGTCCGATGCGGATGGCTTACGCCACGGCCCGCGCGGCGGTGGATTCGGTGGCCACGATCCTGCAGCGCCTGTTGAACTGATCCGGGGAAAGAATCAGACCATGAAGGAGTACCGAGTCCGACCATGACCTACTGCGTGGGCTTCCTGTTGGAGAGCGGCTTGGTGTTCGCCTCCGATTCGCGCACCAATGCGGGGGTGGATTACATCTCCAGCTACAGCAAGATGCATGTGTTCCAGCCCGCGCCGGATCGGCTGTTCGTGCTGATGGCAGCAGGAAATCTAGGCACCACCCAGGCCGTGCTTAACCGGATACGCCGGGATCTCGCGCTCGACGAGGCCGCCGCTTCCGCCGCGATGGTGAGCGCGGTGAACGACGGTCCTGGGGCTCCCCCCCCTTTGGCGGAATCCAAGCCCCCCGGCACTTCAGACGAGAGCCATGATCTCCTCACAGCCCGCTACCTCTTCGAAGCTGCTGACTATGTGGGTCGGCTCAGCGTGGCGGTGCAGCGGGCCTTCTCCACGCCCCTAAAGCAGGCCGGAGCCAGCGGTGAAGCCAGCTTCATCCTGGGGGGCCAGATCGCCGGCCAGCCCCACGGGCTCTACCTGATCTATCCGCAAGGCAACGCGATCATGGCCACGCCGGAAACCCCCTTCCTGCAGATCGGCGAAAGCAAATACGGCAAGCCTCCCCTTGATTACGTGGGGCATTCGCGCCTTTCGCTCGAAGACGCGGCCCGCCTCTGCCTGGTGTCGCAGATCGTGACCCGCCGCTCCAATCTCACCGTGGGGCCACCGTTCGAGATCGCTCTGGTTCCGACCGATGAGCTGCGGGTCTCCCGCCGCCTCAAGCTTGAAAAGGAGCACAGCCAAGTGACCCGCTCGATGGAGATCTGGGCCCGCAACATGCAGGAAACCCTTAGCAAACTGCCGCGGTTTCAGTGGGAGGAGGATCCGCTTTAGGGGTTGATGCCCTCCCCTGAAGCAATCCGAATCCCCTGCCCCTGGGAGATCTCCGCAAGGCCATGGCGCTGAGGCGGCCCCATACGCCGGCAGATCCAAGCGCAGGCCCCCTGCTCAAGAAGGCTTCACCTAAGCAGATCCGGATGAATATTCGTAACCCAACATGCATGGGGGCAACCCACTAAAGCAGACTACTTACCATCGCAAGCACAAAAGAAGTCGCAATGCAGCTGTTATTTCTTTTGCTGCCGTTAATCGCAGCGTCCTTTGCATTCGCAACCAGAAACTGGCTTAACAGCACAATCTGTATTCAAAATATCTACCACTATCTCTTCAACGGCATCGCCCTTCTTAAGTCACGTGAGTGGGCCGAGCCCTACACCATGTGCCTGGACCCATACTGGGTGAACCAATGGCTGAAAAACTACGGAGCAGGCTTCACCAAACGCGGCCTACTCGGAGAACTGGCAACCCATTTTTTTGGTGGCCGCATTAATCTACTCAGCCTGAACCTTCTCTCATTCCTGTTTTTAATCCTGATTTCCCTTGGCATTGTCGCCCTCTTAACGGAGATTGGATCGCGCAAATCCCTTGCACAAGCCGCCATATTCACCTCATTGATCTGGCTGACGCCATTCGGGAAATCACTCAGCGAAACGGCGGGCGATCCATTGCATATTGTAGTGCTGTTAACGATCGTCTCAATCATGGTGATTCGACTCTTCAGTCTTAATGGCAACAAACGAGATTTCTGCCTTGCACTCACCTTCTGCCTGTCCATCCTTATCCATGAAGGCGCCTTCCTCCTAGCGCTCCCCGTCTACCTTCTACTTGGCCGTAGGAGTTGGATTTGGTGGAGCGGCATGGCGCTGGCACTGGCATTCACCCTTGGGTTTTCAAGTGCAGATCAGATCGAATCCCAGTCACTGATTACGAACAGACTCTTTGGATTCAACCCCTTAAACAAGCTGGAATTAGCCTACAGATCCGGAGGCAGTATCGCCTCGCAGGTGAGCTTTTCTAGCAATCTAAATATGGAAATGGCACGTTATGTCGCCAATCCGGTTGGCGTTGCCGCAGAGGTCTACAGGACCCTCGTGGTGACGCTGTTCCTGTCCTGCAGCTTCACCGCCTGGATCCAAGCCTACAACAAAGCTGCAGCTAACTATTTCATTAGAAGCTGGTGGCTTTGGCTGCCAATTTCACTTCCCTTTTTCCTGGTGACCCACGATTGGATACGTTACGGAGTAATCAACATCATTCTCTGCCTTTGTGTCACAGCGTGTAGGTTTAGCACTCACGATCCAGCGAGAGAACCAGGCAATTACATGCCATTAAATTCGGACGACAAGATTAGACTTGGCTGCTTAGCAGCTCTCTTGGTCTTGAGCATAGTGATCGGCCCCTACTTCAACCAGGTTGACATTCGAACCAATCCCGTAAGCCAACTTGGCACGAAGTACACCCTGGTCTGCCTCGCAGGCTTGGCCCTGATTCGATACCAAAAGAAACCCCTAGCAACAGCAACTTAGGCACACTGGGCTTCACCCTCCCATCCGATCCCCCAGCTTCTCGGCCACGGTGTTTACATCCTTGTCGCCACGGCCGGAGAGGTTGAGCACCACCTCGGTGCCGGGGACCAGGGTGGGGCAGAGCTGCTCCAACCAGGCGAAGGCGTGGGCCGTTTCCAGGGCCGGGATGATGCCCTCGAGGCGGCAGAGGAGCTGCAGGGCGTTGAGGGCTTCGGTGTCGGTGACGGCGGCGTATTCAGCGCGGCCGATTCCTTTGAGGTAGCTGTGCTCGGGGCCCACGCCGGGGTAATCGAGGCCGGCGCTAATGGAGTGGGCCTCCTGCACCTGGCCCTCTTCGTCCTGCAGCAGCAAACTCATCGCACCGTGCAGCACCCCCACCCGTCCCTCGGTGATCGTGGCGGCATGGCGGCCGCTGGCCACCCCCTCGCCGGCGGCCTCGACGCCGATCAGGCGGACGGAGGTGTCCTCCACGAAGGCATGGAACAGGCCCATGGCGTTGGAGCCGCCGCCCACACAGGCCACCAACACATCGGGCAAGCGCCCAAAGGCCTCGGCGCACTGTTGCTTGGCCTCGATGCCGATCACGGCGTGGAAGTCGCGCACCAGCATCGGGTAGGGGTGGGGGCCGGCCACCGAGCCGAGGATGTAGTGGGTGGTCTCCACGTTGGTCACCCAATCGCGGATCGCCTCGCTGGTGGCGTCCTTGAGGGTGGCGGTGCCAGCGGTGACCGGCTGCACCGTGGCGCCGAGCAGCCGCATGCGGAACACGTTCAGCGCTTGGCGGCGCATGTCCTCAGCGCCCATGTAGATCACGCACTCCAAGCCGAAGCGGGCGCACACGGTGGCGGTGGCCACACCGTGCTGGCCGGCGCCGGTTTCGGCGATTACTCGCTTCTTGCCCATCCGCAAGGCCAAAAGGCCCTGGCCCAGGGCATTGTTGATTTTGTGGGCGCCGGTGTGGTTGAGGTCTTCGCGCTTCAACCAAATGCGCGGACCGCCTTCGGCGCGGCGATAGTGCTCGCTGAGCCGCTCGGCCTCATAGAGCGGGCTTGGCCGGCCTACGTAGGTGCGCAGCAGGTGGTTGAGCCGCTCGGTGAAAGCTGGATCGGCCCAGGCCTCGGCGGCGGCCGTCTCCAGCTCCGCCAGGGCCGGCATCAGGGTTTCCGGCACGTACTGGCCGCCGTACGGCCCGAAGCGCCCAAGGGGATCGGGCCGCACCGCGGGCACCAAGCTGGCGGGATCGGGGCTGGTGGCCTGACGGGGGGGAACGGTGGTGGTCACCGGCGGCAGCATGCAATAGAACCAGCCTAGGTAGGAGGGTCGTGGAGGCGAAGCGGCCGCAGGCCAGGAAAGGCCGGTGGTCAGCGGCGCCTATGCCGGGTGAAGAGCCTCGTAAGCACAATGTGCCCCCAGAGCCATCCCGATGCGCTTACAGATCATTTTGAAGCTGCAGAGGTTGCGGGGAAGGGAGCTGTTGCACCAGCTGTTGCACCAGGCGTTGCAAAGACACCGCCGGCTGCCCCACAAAAGCCAGCGCCCTCTGCACTGGCGCGCGTCGCAAACATCTCGGTTCGAAATGGGTAATTTTGGAGCCGAATTGAGGCCGATTGGCCTGGTTTTTTCTTCCAGACCCGGCCACGCAGCACGAACAACATCTCCACGGCATGAACGTGGCGGTGGGGCGTCACCCGGTTACTGGGCTCGTGGATTTCGAGCAGCAGGGTGGGTCAGATGTTGTGGTGGGCCGGATCACAGATCAAGGCGAGGCGCGCCAGGCCTGGAGTTGCTCGGGGCGGAGCAGCTGGGGGAGGAGCGGCATCAGCGCTGCGAACCGTAAGAGAGCGGCTTCATGGTGCTGGGCCCACTCCGGGCGCCTGGATCACCATGAACTGCCGGGCGAAAGGCTGAAGGCACACAATGAATTTGGTCTTCCCCACGCCCGGCCATGACGGCATCCCCCGCTCTTTCCCTCGCCACCTCCCCGGCCCGTACGGCCCCGGCGAACCTGGAATGGCTGGATCTCGACCTGCAGCAGCGGCTGGCCCAGGCTGCCGGCAGCGCCGGATTGGATGCGACGGAAGCCTGCAAGCTCTGGGTGCGGGAAGGGCTGGAGCGACTTGAAGCGGAGCAGGCCGCCGCCGAGGCCGCCGGGCGCTGTTCGTTGCGCACCGGCACCTGCACCACCGGCCCCGTGCCGCTGCCGGTGCAGCAGTAGGGCCAGGCCGGTGCGGCGCCAACCAGAATCGGCACCAGCGGCTCAGGATGCGGCATGGCGAAGAAAGGCGGCTGGCAGGAGTTCAGCGGCAGCGCTGCGAACACGGCCCGGCCCAGTGCCGGCTCGGCGGCTGCCGGGGGGGCCACCACTCCCAAGGCCCAGCAGAAGGTGCGGGTGCAGCGCACCAAGGCCGGCAAGGGCGGCAAGCTCGTGACCGCGATCACTGGTCTGGACATCCCCGAAACTGAGGCCCGCGCCCTGCTCAAGACTCTCAAGGCCACCTCCGGCACTGGCGGCACCCTCAAGGACGGCGTGATCGAACTGCAGGGCGATCAGGTGGCGTCGGCCCTGGCGGCGCTGGAGAAGGAGGGCTTCCGGCCGAAGCAGGCGGGGGGTTGAAGGGGGGCTGATTCATGTCCTGACCCGCGGGCGATGTTCGATGCCCACCAGGAGTGAGTGCCCTGGGCGAGCCGGTTGCCCTTGGCCAAGCTGGCCCGAGATCAGGCGCAGGAGGCAACCTTTTCAACCAAAAAAGCGATGGAGCCAGCGCGGTGGATCGCATCGATCTGGAGATCCTTGGCCGGCAGTCGGGCCATTCGGGGTGTAAGCCAGGGTGTTGCAATGTTGAAGGCATCCAGCAGAGCCAGGGACTTGCGGACGGGCTTCGAATAGCTCCCCATGCGTCCCAGCGACCCCAGGGTGTCACCCGAGGGCCACATCCTCACCGGACGCAGCGAAGGACGCGAATCTAACAAGGAGAGAAGTGCCCAGGCCGTGTGATGAAAATAGGAATGATGGAATGGCTCCCCTTGGGAGACGGTCCCGACATAGAGGCCTCCGGGCCTGAGCACCCTTTCGATTTCGCTGATTGCGATATAGGGATTGTGCAGATGCTCTAGAACGGCATAGGAAAGCACACAATCTATGGACTCCGACCGGAAGGGGAGGGCGTGCCCATCCGCCAGTAGGTCCGCTTTGGTGGAGTCGTAGTCGACTCCCACATAGGAGTGGCATAGGAATTCCACCGGGAGTTTCTGGTCCTTCGGACCGCAGCCAAGATCAAGGACACGGCAGGGTTTATCAAACCACTGCATGATTCCCGACATAAGCGACTTGGAATCCCTGATGGCGCGGGGCCCCTGGTAGGTGGAGGCGGGAGCAGAGGTCTCCAGGGCGGCCAGGGTCTTGATCGGGTCGAAGTGAAGATCCCGTCGCATGGTGGTGACGAAGGGCTGCGGATCGTGAGACCGAAGATCCCCTAAAGGTGCAGAATAACCGCAGGACAGACAGCGCAAGACGCCATCAGATAAAGCAACGTCTTGAGTACAGTCAGGACAAGCCAGTAGTTCGTAATACCAGGCAGAACTCGACACAAGCATAGTAAAATGTAGCATCGCTATCATCGCATAGGGCACCTCGAAAAACAGCTATCGAAAGACTTATTTCCCAAGCCAGGGCTGATGCGGGAATGAGCCTCAATTGCTGCATCCCGCTGGAACTCGAATTTTCGATGTACCTCATAGTCTCCCGGAGGCCCGCCATGATGATGGGGCCATCGATGAACGAATACTTGCGCCGCATTCGCTCCAGCAGTCCGTCGGCCCGCCGCAAGGCCGATGTGATCAAGCGGTCGCAGATCTCGGAACCTGAGCCTTAGTTCACTCCAAGGGCTGGCTGCAAGGGCCTGCACTCTGCTGTCAGCCTCGCTGCCATGACGGAGGTCGATGATCCAACACCCCACCCGGCGCTAAAGCGGAGGCAGCTCCCTACCACCCCAATGGCGCCCGCCGAATCCCCCCGTCCGCCCGCCGCAACCCTCAGCCCGCCGGTCGAGCAAGGCCAGCCCCTTCAGGCGGGCAAGGCCCAGGGCGGCCCCCCGGCCCTCTCCCCCTCCGACCAACTGATGCAGCTGGCCAGCGGCGCCTGGGTGACCCAGATGATCCACGTGGCCGCCGAGCTCGGCGTGGCCGACCAGCTGGCAGCCGGAGAGCGTCCGGTGGAGGAGCTGGCGGAGGCCTGCGGCGCCGGGGCCGATGGCCTGTTCCGGCTGCTGCGGGGCCTGGCCAGCCTGGGCATCTTCCAGGAAACGGCGCCGCGTTATTTCGCGCTCACGCCGCTGGCGGATCTGCTGCGCAGCGATCATCCCCACTCGATGCGAATGGTGGGCCGATTGATGGGCGATGAGCACTACCTCGGCTGGGCCGACCTGCTGCACAGCGTGCGCACCGGCGAAAGCGCCTTCCGCCACCGCTACGGGATGTCGGTGTTTGAGTGGTACCAGCAAAATCCGCGCCGCGGCGCCATCTTCGATGCGGCCATGGGCGACCACTCCCGCGCCCAGATCGACGCCCTGCTCGCCGCCTACGACTTCAGCGGCATCTCCCACCTGGTGGATGTGGGTGGCGGCCGTGGTCTGCTGCTGCAGAAGGTGCTGGCGGCCTACCCCGGCCTGCGCGGCACCGGGTTCGATCAGCCCCAGGTGGTGGCTCCGGTGGCGGTGCCGCCGGAGCTGACGGGAAGGCTGAGCATTCAGGGCGGTGACTTCTTCACCGCCGTGCCCGCCGGCGCCGATGCCTACCTGCTCAAGCACATCCTCCACGACTGGGGCGATGACGCCTGCCTGCGGATCCTGGGCCAGATCCGCGCCGTCATGGCCCCCGGCGCCCGGGTGCTGCTGGTGGAGCAGGTGATTCCGCCAGGCAACGCGCCGTTCCCCGGCAAGTTGCTCGACCTCAACATGCTGGTGATGACCGAGGGAGGCCGGGAACGGACGCCCTCGGAGTACGCCAGCCTGCTCGGCAAAGCGGGGCTGAGCCTGCAGAGGATCGTGCCCACCCCCTCGCCGGTGAGCGTGGTGGAGGCCGTGGCGGCCTGAAGGAGAGCCTG
Source organism: Cyanobium sp. (assembly GCA_014191755.1). GTDB lineage: Bacteria > Cyanobacteriota > Cyanobacteriia > PCC-6307 > Cyanobiaceae > Cyanobium. The sequence goes on along the minus strand of BJHE01000003.1, from coordinate 63,372 downwards.
ACCGATGCCGCAGGCTCGGCAACAGCGACGGCGCCTGCGAGCCATCTGGGAGCCGCCCTCAACGCCGAGGGTGACCTGATCAAAAGCGGGATCCTGGTCTGGCGTTGCTGAGACATGGTCTGCCGTTGCTGAGCCATGGTCTGCCGTTGCTGAGAATGGTGTGGACGCGGCCAAGTGCCGCTCCGGCTGTTCAGCCCCCCACCTCCTCCGTTCCTGCCGCCATGACCGCCGCCCCTTCCAACACTGACGACGGCACGATGGCCAGACCTGGAGGCGCCACGCAGCCTGGGATCGCCACCAACATCGTGTGGCACCACTCCACCGTGACCCGGGCGGCCCGGGCCCACCAGCGGGGCCACCGCAGCGCCATCCTCTGGTTCACGGGCCTGAGCGGCGCCGGCAAGAGCACCCTCGCCAATGCGGTGAACTCGGCCCTGTTTGAGCAGGGGCTGGCCTGCTACGTGCTTGATGGTGACAATGTGCGTCACGGCCTCTGCGCCGACCTGGGCTTTTCCGATGCCGACCGGGAAGAGAACATCCGCCGCATCGGCGAGGTGGCCAAGCTCTTCCTCGATGCCGGCGTGGTGGTGCTCACCGCCTTCGTGTCCCCGTTCCGCGCCGACCGCCGCCGGGCCCGCGCCCTGGTGGAGGGCGGCGATTTCTTCGAGATCCACTGCGCCGCCGATCTGGGGGTGTGCGAACAGCGCGACACCAAGGGCCTCTATGCGAAGGCCCGCGCCGGCCAAATCAAGGAGTTCACCGGCATCTCCAGTCCCTACGAGGAGCCCGAAGCCCCCGAGCTGCGGATCGACACCGGCAGCCAGAGCCTGGAGGAGTCGGTGGCCCAGGTGCTGACCTACCTGGAGAGCCAGGGGGTGGTGCCAGCGGCAGGGGAGGGGTGAGAAAACCGGACCCGACACGGGGAAGCAGGGCCGCCCTGGAACAGCGAAGAGAGCCTGCCATCGCCGCCAACGGCAACACCGGCACCACAAACCGTGGCGACCTACCCACCTCGTATTGAGTTGATCCCCAGCCTTCTGCAGGCCTACAAGGCCTCGGCAGCGGATCTGGGCGGATACACCCCGCCCACTGCGCCCACCCCTGGCCCACTGCCCCTACTGGGTGCGCTGTCAGCCCTGGGTTGGTCAGGGCGGCTGCGTCGTCGCCTGGGGCGCTGAGCGGGCCTGCAAGGATCAGGGCATGGCCCTGCTGAACCGGCTGCTCCCCGTTGCGCCCCTGCCCTTGCTGGCCGCCCTTGCCCTGACCTTGGCGGCTCCCCACCAGGCGTCGGCGCTCGGCGATCCGGTTACAGCCCCCGTCGGGGCCGTTGGGCCCGAACTCACCCCGCCGGCCTCTGATCGGGCGGCGGGGGTCCAGCCGGCGGTGATCCCGGTGCCCTCAGTGGAACTGAACCGCTATGTCGGCGGCTGGTATGAGATTGCCAGGATCCCCAACCGCTTCCAACGCCAATGCGCCCGTCACACCGTGGCTCTGTACGGCCTACGACCGGATGGACGCCTGAGCGTGCTGAATCAGTGCATCAAACGCAGCGGCAACGTGGATCAGGCCACCGGCGTGGCGAAGGTGGTGGATCCGATGTCCCGAGCCAAGCTCAAGGTGAGCTTTGTGAGCTTCCTGGGCTGGCGACCGTTCTGGGGTGACTACTGGGTGATCGGCCTCGACGACGACTACCGCTGGGCGGTGGTGGGCTCGCCGGACCGCCGCTACGGCTGGGTGCTGGCCCGCTCGCCCCAGCTGGATGACGCCAGCATGGCCAGCATTCGGGGGTTGCTGAAGCGCCAGGGCTATGCCTGGTCGAGGTTTGAACCAAGCAATCCATTCCTGACGCTGGAACGGCCAGCGCCCTGAGCAAGCAAGCCGGTTGCAGCCGCTGGGTTGTTGCCCCCCAATCATTCCCGAATCCCCTCCGCCGTCGCCAACGCCACCTCCCCTGCGCGCAACCGCACCGCCCAGGCATCCAGAAAGGTTTTGCCGCAACTCGCCAGCGGCACCGCTAGCAACAGACCCAGCAGTTCGCCCAGCCCCAGCAGGCTGCCAAGGCGGGAACCGATCGGCAGGCTGATCAGCAGCCAGGCGGGCTGCAGCCCCACGATTTTGCCCATCAGGCGGGGCTGGATCACCTGATCCACCACCTGGCCCACCGTGATCGCCGCGGCCAGTACCTCAAGGCCCTGACGCGGTTCCTGCAGAGCCAGCAGCAGACTCACCAGCACGATCGTGAGGGCACTGGCGTAGGGAATCAGGGTGGTGAAGCCGATCGCCACCGCAAACAGCACGCCGTAGGGAATGCCCAGCAGCGTGAACACCAGCATCTGCAGGCTGGAGAGGATCAGGGCCAGCACCACCTGGCCGCCGAAGTAGCCCCGGAAGGTGCGGAACAGCGTGCTGGTGACCAGACTTCGAATTCCCGGCGGCAGCCATTCGGCTAGCCCTTGGGCGATCCGCTCCCCGCCGATCAGCAGAAACACGGTGAGCACCAGCACGATCACCGTGTTCACCGTGAGGCCCACCGTGGCCCCGAGCAGACTCAGCAGCTGCTGGCTGAGCTGGCTGGCCAGCTTGCTGGTGCGGGTGATCACCTCGCTGCTGAGGTTGCCGAAGTCGGTGGGCAAGCCCTTGGCCACGGCCCAGTCCTGCAGCTGGCCGAGCAGGGTTTCCCCCTGGGCCAGCCAGCCGGGCAATGCGGTGATCAACTCATCGAGCTGGGTGACCAGGCGCGGCAGCAGCCACAGCGCCGCCAGCACCACCCCTCCCAGGGCCAGGCCCAGCACCAGCAGCAGCGCCAGCGGGCGGGGCAGCCGCTGCTCCACCAGCCAGCGGGTGGGCAGATCCAGCAGAAAGGCCAGCAGGGCGGCGGCTAGGAACAGAGCCGGGAACGGCGCCAGGGGCACCAGCAGCTGGCGCAGCACCCACAGGTTCAGCACCAACAGCGGCAGGGCCAGGCCGAACCGCAGCCAGGGGGGCAGCACCAGCCGCTCAAGCATGGGGTGGGGGCGGCGGAATCCAACCGCGCCGGGGATCGTGGAGCCAGCTTGACGGATCCCGGGGCCGGGCAGCACGCCGTTGGATCCGGCAACCCGATCGACCTGATACCCGCGATCGACCCGGGCCAAGGCTGTGCCAACACAGGATTGCCGCTGGGGTCCACCCACGCGGCCAGGCGCCCCGGCGCCCTGCGTGGTGTTTCTCCCAGATCAGCGACCCCAGTTCACCCCCCCCATTCCCTCCAGACAAGCGGCGCTGCCCAGCTCCTGGAGCCGCTGGTCCTTGGCCACCACCTGATCGTGAAGCTCGCGAGCGTAGGCAGCCAAGCGATCGGCCAGGGCCGGATCGGCGATGGCCAGGATGCGCACCGCCAGCAGGCCGGCGTTGAGGCCGCCGCCGATCGCCACCGTGGCCACCGGGATGCCGCCGGGCATCTGCACGATCGAATGGAGCGAATCCACCCCCGAAAGGGCCCGGCTCTGCACCGGCACGCCGATCACCGGCAGGGTGGTGAGCGAGGCAACCATGCCCGGCAGGTGGGCCGCCCCGCCGGCGCCGGCGATGATCACCTTCAGGCCGCGGCCGGCGGCGGCGCGGGCGAAGTCCACCATCTCGAGGGGGGTGCGGTGGGCCGAGAGCACCCGCACCTCCGCCTTCACTCCGAAGCGCTCCAGCAGCGCCACGGCCGGCTGCATCGTGGGCAGATCGGAATCGCTGCCCATGATCACGGCCACAACCGGAGCGACCGGATCGCCTGCCGCGCCGCTCGGCTGCACATAGGCGGGATCGGCAGCAACCACGGCACGAAGGCGGCGAGGATGGCATTCTCCCGCCCGAACCGTCCGCCATGGAGCCCTCCCGCCACGGTCCGCCGCTGCCGGATCGGCCGGGTCTCACCTGGCTGAGCCAGGTGCGGCTGCCGGAGAGCGGCGCCTGCGGCCAGCCGGAGCGCAAGGACCGGGGCGGCGACGGACCGGCGGAGCTGGATCTGCACGATCGGCTCTGGCGGGTGGCGATCGATGGGCAGGGCCGGATCGCGGCCCTCCAGCGAATCCCCCCCGGCAGCCGCGCCGCCGGCATCGACTGGCAGGGCGACTGGCTCAGCCCGGCCGGGGTGGACCTGCAGATCAACGGCGGCCTCGGCCTCGCCTTCCCGGAGCTCAATGCCGCCGACCTGCCCCGGCTGGAGGACTTGCTGGAGCTGCTCTGGCGCGATGGGGTGGAGGCGATCTGCCCCACCCTGGTGACCTGCGCCGTGGAACCCCTGCGGGAGGCCCTGGCGGTGCTGCGCCAGGCCCGTGCTGCCCATCGCCCCGGCCGCTGCCGCCTGCTGGGGGCCCACCTGGAGGGTCCCTTCCTGGCGGCGACGCGGCGGGGGGCCCACCCGCTGCAACACCTCTGCCCGCCCTCGCCGGCAGCGCTGCAGGAGCGGATCGGCGGCTTCTTCGGCCCGGATGAGGGAGCGCCCACCGGCGAGGAGAGCGGGGAGGCGACCGGCAGCCGCCACAACGACAGCCCTGGCGGCGCCGCGCCGGACTGGTCGGCTGGCGCCGCCGCCGCCGACATCGCCTTGGTAACCCTGGCCCCGGAACTGAAGGGAGCCAGCGCGGTGATCCAGACCCTGCGCCGCCAGGGCGTTGTGGTGAGCCTGGGCCACAGCGAAGCCACCGAAAGAGAGGCAACAGCGGCCTACGACGCCGGCGTGGCGATGGTGACCCATGCCTACAACGCCGTTCCCGCCATGCACCACCGCGCCCCGGGTCCCGTGGCGGCAGCGGCCCTGCGGGACGATGTGGCCCTAGGGCTGATCGCCGATGGCGTGCACGTGACGCCCACCATGGCGGTGCTACTGCAGCGTCTGGCGCCCCAGCAGGTGGTGCTGGTGAGCGACGCCCTGGCGCCCTACGGCCTGGCCGACGGCCTGCACCGCTGGGATGAGCGCACGCTGGTGGTGGAGAACGGCAGCTGCCGGCTGGAGGACGGCACCTTGGCCGGCGTGACCCTGCCGCTGCTGGAGGGGGCGCTCCGGCTGGCTCGCTGGAGCGGCCGGCCGGAGCGGGCGATCGCCGCGGCCACCGTGCTGCCGCGAAGGGTGCTGGGTGAAAAGCGGGCTATCAGCGAACTGCTGCTGGGCCGGCCGCTGACCGAGTGCCTGCGCTGGAGCCAGGGCGCTGGCGGGCTCTGCTGGCAGCGGGCCGCCTGAGCTGAGGGCCCGGACGGGGGGCACCGGCCTAGTGGGACCTGGGGGCGGTGGCTGAGGCGCAAGGGGGTGGGGCGTGATGCGATGGGGATGTCGCGGCGCGTTTGGGGTGCGGAGTGCTCCGGTTCGGCGGAACGTCGGCTCCGGCAGTGGCTCTCCTCACCAAATTGAAATAACTGCAGCCGGCCAGCTGACCCCGTCCAACGACGGCTCTTCGGCCGGGGCGGCCCGATCTATAGGTTCCACCCATGCGCGTGCTGCTGGTCTACCCCCGCTTCCCGCAGACCTTCTGGAGCTTCGATCGGGCCGTGGCTCTGATGGGGCACCGGGTGCTGCTGCCGCCCTTAGGGCTGATCACCGTGGCGGCCCTGCTTCCTCAGAGCTGGGAGTTCCAGCTGGTGGACTGCAACATCCGTTCCGTGGACGAGGAGGAGTGGCGCCGGGCCGATCTGGTCATCCTCTCGGCGATGCTCGTTCAGAAGCAGGATCTGGCTAATCAGATCGCCCTGGCCAAGGCCCACAGCTGCCGGGTGGCGGTGGGGGGCCCCTTCGCCAGCTCCACCCCGGATGCCCCCGAGCTGGCCCAGGTGGATTTCCTCGTGCTCGATGAGGGGGAAATCACCCTGCCGCTGCTGGTGGAGGCACTGACGCGCGGTGATGCCGGAGGGCGCTTCACGGCCGGCGGCGAGAAGCCGGATCTGGAGGCCACACCACCGCCCCGCTTCGATCTGCTCGAGCTGAAGGCCTACGCGATGATGGCGATTCAATTCTCCCGGGGTTGCCCATTTCAGTGCGAGTTCTGCGACATCATCGTGCTCTATGGCCGCAAACCCCGCACCAAGACGCCGCAGCAATTGATCGCCGAACTTGAGGCGCTGCGAAGCCTGCACTGGCGCGGTGAGATCTTCCTGGTCGATGACAACTTCATCGGCAACAAGCGCAACGTGAATCGGCTGCTGGCCGAACTGGAACCCTGGCAGCGACAGCGCGGTTACCCCTTCTCTTTCACCACCGAGGCCTCAGTCGATCTAGCCGGCGATCCCGACCTGATCGGCCGCATGACCGCCTGCGGCTTCAACCGGGTGTTCCTCGGCATCGAAACCCCCGACACCGGCAGCCTGAGCGGCGCCGGCAAACACCAGAACACCCGCAATCCGCTGCTGGAGGCGGTGCAAACGATCACCGAAGCGGGCCTGCTGGTGATGGCCGGCTTCATCCTCGGCTTCGATGGCGAGCAGGCCGGCGCCGGCGAACGGATCGTGGCCTTCGTGGAGGAAAGCGCCATCCCCTTGGCCATGGTGGGCATCCTGCAGGCTCTGCCCAACACGGCCCTGTGGCACCGGCTGGAGCGCGAACAGCGCCTGCTGAAGCTCGATCCCCAGGTGGAGGGCAGCCTGCGGGGCCGCTTCGATGCCGGTGTGCAGACCAACCTGCTGAACTTCCTGCCGAGCCGGCCGATGGAGGAGATCGCCGCCGAGTTCCTCGACGCCTTCGACCGGCTGTACGAGCCAGCCAACTACCTAGCCCGCGTGCAGCGCTACGCCAGCCGGCTCGGCCGCCTTCAAACCCGTCGCCGGCCCTCGATCCAGGGGGTGCTCAGCCACCTCGGCCGTCCGGCGGCGGTGGCCGGCCTGCTCACCATGATCTGGCGACAGGGGGTGCGCCGCCCGAGCCGCGGGCTGTTCTGGCGCTGCCTGCTCGACACCCTGCGCCATCGCCCCCAGTTGCTCGATCAGGTGCTGTGGATGTGCCTGCTCAACGAGCACTTCCTCGAATACCGCGCCCTGGTGCGCGAGCAGGTGCAGGGCCAGCTGCGCTGGAGCCAGGCCCATCCCCAGGCCCTCGTGGCGGCCTGAGGCAGCCCTTAGGATCGGCGGCCCGTCCCGGCTCCAACCATGCCCGCCGAACTGCACGACGCCACATCGAGGCAGACCGCGGCCAGCAACCAGGTGGCCCCTCCAGCCCAGCCGGCCGACTCCAAGCAGGTTGATGCCAGGCAGGTTGATGCCAAGCAAGCCGAGAAGGCGGAAGTGCAGGCCTACTTCGAGAGCACCGGCTTCGAACGCTGGAACCGCATATACAGCGATAGCGAGGAGGTGAACAAGGTCCAGCGCAACATCCGCATCGGCCACCAGAAGACGGTGGATGAGGTGCTGGCCTGGCTGCAGGAGCAGGGCAACCTGCCCCAGCGAAGTTTCTGCGATGCCGGCTGTGGGGTGGGCAGCCTCAGCCTGCCCCTGGCCCAGCTGGGGGCAGGCTCGGTGGCCGCCAGCGACCTCTCGGCGGCGATGGTTGCCGAGGCCGAACGCCGCGCCCGCTCCGCCGGCATCGATGCCGAGCAGCTCAGCTTCACCGCCTCGGACCTCGAGAGCCTGCAGGGCCGCTACGACACGGTGATTTGCCTGGATGTGTTCATCCACTACCCCCAGGCGGCCGCCGAGGAGATGGTGGGCCACCTGGCCGGCATGGCCGAGCATCACCTGCTGGTGAGCTTCGCCCCCTACACCCCCCTACTGGCGTTGCTGAAGGGCATCGGCCAGCTGTTCCCCGGCCCCAGCAAGACCACCCGTGCCTACCAGCTGCGCGAGAGCGGCATCGTGGCCGCCGCCGAAGCCGCCGGCTTCAAGCCGATGCGCCGCAGCCTCAACCAGGCGCCCTTCTACTTCTCACGGCTGATCGCCTTCGAGCGAGTCTGAGGGCGGACCTCCCATCAAGGGCATCGCTGGCAGCTCAGGGAAGCCGCATCGCGGCACTGATCGATCCCGAAGGCGCGGTCCTTGTGATCTTCCGCCTCGCTGGTTCCATCGGAGTAAGCGATCAGCAGATCACTGCGGTTGAACAGCACGGTTTTAATTCGATAGCTGGCCTGAGGGATGATTCCAGCCAGCGGCCCGCGGGGTGGCGGCAGCTCCGTGCACCCCCCGGCACCGGGCTGGCCCCCAGTTCAAGCTGGATCGCGTGGCTTGCCACGGCGTAGCCTCCATGTTCGCCGAGGTTGGCCAGCACCTCGTTGAGGCACAGCTCCAAGCGGTCGATCTGCTCTTCGGGAACCCCCAGGGACGCCCCGCCGGCCCGCAGCCAGCTGGAGGCTCGGCGAAATTCCTGCGGATCGGGATGATCTCCCCGATGCCCCGGCCTCCAGAGTGCGGCGAACGAGAGGGTCCCCCTGCGTCAGGAAAGTTGTCCACTCGGTTTGACCCATCCACCAGGGGGCCTAACCGACGACCATGAGATCCAGCGTCTTAGTGCTCTGAATGATGCAGCGCAGCCCGACCGATGCCAGAAACGAGACATCAGTGAGATCCACAAGTACCGCAATCGGTCGAGTTGCGGCCAACGCCGTGAAAAGTAATTCGAACTAGCCGTCCCCGATCATGTCGAGTCGGCCGCCCAGCGATCCTGCGCAGGTCTTCGCTCAGATCCTCATGCTTCACAAAAACCTTGGATCCCGCAGTTGACAAATCGGACATATTCTTTGAAGGCCTAAAATAAAATCTACCCAACAGCAGAACCTCAGCTCGCAAAGGTATAGAGCAACCCATCGGCATCGTCCTGTTCGCCTTGAGGGCCTGATGGTTATGGATGGTTCTGCTGACATGCTCAGCTCCGATGGGATTGTGTTGTTCACCGTCCGGCGCCATGAATCCTGCACCGCCCTCCCCATTCCGACCGGCCGCTGGCCACCGGGTGCCCATGGGCTTCGCCGAGCCCGCAGCGAGGCCTGATCTCCCCCGCGAAACGGTGGCCTTCCTCGGACTGGGGGCCCTCGGCACCCCGATGGCCACCAACCTGCTGGCGGCGGACTTCCCGCTCACAGTGCACAACCGCCACCGGCAGCGGGAAGAACCCCTCGCCGCCCTCGGAGCGCGGCGGGCCGCCAACCCATGGGAAGCCGCCACGGGCAGCACCCTGCTCTGCCTGTGCCTCAGCGACGATGCCGCCGTGCGCGCCGTGCTCCTGGAGGGCCCCGACGCCGCCAGCGGCGGCCTGGCCCCGGGCAGCCTGGTGATCGATTTCTCCACCATCGCCCCCGCCTGTAGCGAGGAGCTGGCGGCGCGGCTCCAGGAACGGGGGGTGGCCTATCTCGATGCCCCTGTCACCGGCGGCACCGAGGGCGCCAGGGCCGGCACCCTCACGGTGCTGGTGGGGGGAAACGAGCGGGATCTGGAGCGGGCCCGACCCCTGCTGGAGGTGGTGGGGTCACGGGTGAGCCACTTCGGGCCGGTTGGGGCGGGCCAGCGGGTGAAGGCGGTGAACCAGGTGCTGGTGGCGGGCAGCTACGGGGCGGTGGCCGAGGCCCTCGCCCTAGGTGAGCGGCTGGAGCTGCCGATGCAGCAGGTGTGTGAGGCGCTGATGGATGGGGCGGCGGGCTCCTGGGCCCTGCGGCACCGCTCCGTCAACATGCTCGAGGGCCGATTCCCGCTGGGTTTCCGGCTGGCGCTGCACCACAAGGATCTCCAGATCGCCTTGGAGGCCGCTGCCGCCACCGGGTTGGAGCTGCCGCTGAGCGCGCGGGTTGCGGCGATCGAGGCGGAGCTGATGGCGGCCGGCCACGGCGATGAGGATGTGTCGGCCCTGGCGCGCTGGTTTGCGCCCCATCCGGAGCCTCCGCCCTTGGCTCCGCCCTCCCCAGCGCCCTCCGCCGTGGCGGCCGCCTGGGACCAGCGCTACCGCGAAGGCCGCGATGGCTGGGAGCTGGGCGCTCCGGCGCCGCCCCTCGACGCCTTCCTGCGCGAGGACCCGCGTCGGCCGCTGCCGCCCGGCGAGGTATTGGTGCCCGGCTGCGGCCGTGGCCACGAGGCGGCCCTGCTGGCGGAGCTGGGTTTCGAGGCGATCGGCCTCGACCTCAGCGGCGAAGCCCTGCAGGAGGCCCGGCGGCTGCATGGGGCAGACCGGCCCGGGCTGCGCTGGCTGCAGGCGGATCTGCTCGATGCCGCCGCCCTGCGGTCGGCCGGACTGGCCGATGGCAGCCTGCAGGGGGTGGTGGAGCACACCTGCTTCTGCGCCATCGATCCCTCCCGCCGGTCCGACTACCTAGCCGCTGTGACCAGGCTCCTGGCCCCCGGAGGCTGGTTACTGGGGCTGTTCTGGTGCCATACCCTTCCGGGCGGGCCGCCCTTTGGAAGCGATCCCCAGCAGCTCGCCGATCAGCTTCGGAGGGCGGGGCTGATCCCGCTGCTGTGGGAACCGGCCCGGGGCTCACGGGCGGAGCGAAGTGGGGAATGGCTGGGGCTTTGGCAGCTTCCCGCCGAGCGGGACTGAAGCGGCGAGGCCGAGGTTCGATCACCCCAGATCCGCTGCACCCGAACGCCAGAGCGCCCGATCCGATCCCACCGGTCATCGGCTCATCGGCTTAGAACCCTGCCGAGATCCAGTTCATCCACTCGATCCAGCAGGCCATTCAGCTGGTGGTGCTCGGAGATCCAGTCACCCGGGCATGGAGGTCTCAGGGACGTCTGCTCAGGCTGCCAGCGTCGGAAGCCCTTCTGCTTTTGCCAGCCGAAGTCAGTTGGCAGAATAAATTGCCGCCCAAAGGATCTGGGCCGATTTAGGGGCCGATGGGAGGATCCAGTTATGCATCACCTTTCCACAGCTTGCTAGCCCCCCGATCCGGCTACCCCTCCAGCTGCAGGGAGTGGGGCACTTCCAACGCCCACCTTTCGCAGCTTGGAAGCTCCAGCTCCAGCCGCCAGGCCTGCAGCCGATAGCCCCCGTCGCCCGGCCTGGCGTCCGCCGCCGCCAGACCGCCCGGGCCGTAGAGGGGATCGCCGAGCAGGGGGGCCCCGAGGGCGGCGCAGTGGATGCGGATCTGATGGGGGCGGCCGCTGGCGATCACCACCTGCACCAGCTCGGCCCTGGGACTGCGCTCCAGCAGGGTGAGGGTGCTGCGGGCGGCCAGGTCACCCTGCTCGCGGCCATCGGCGGCGCACCAGATGCGGCCCAGCTGGGGATGGGGGCGGCGGCCGATCGGCACTGTGATCGGCAGCGACTCCCCTGGCTCCAGCGCCAGCACCCCGGGCACAAGCAGGGCCCGGTAGAGCTTGCGGCAACCAGCTGCCGCGGCGGCCGGCGCTGACCGCAAGGGTCCATCGGCGCCATGTGGCGGTCCTGGCGTCGGCTCAAGGCCATGATCCAGCACTGGATCGGGGAGAGGATCATGGAGCCCTGCCACCGTGCTCTCCCGCAGGCAGGCGCTCAGCCAGGCCCGCGTTGCCGGCCGCCGCGCGCAGACCAGGAGACCGCTGGTGAAGCGCCCAAGCCGGTGCACCGGCAGCGGGATGCCGCCGGGATCGCCACAGTGGCGCCGCTCCAGGAGCCGCAGCGCCGTGTGCTCCAGCCAGCCGCCGGCCGGCAGCACCGGAAGCCCGGCAGGTTTGTCGATCACATGAAGGTCGCCGTCGTCGTACACCACGGCCCAGGAGGCCGGAACGGCGCCCTCGATCCAGGGGGGGCGGTGCCAGGCCAGGCGATCTCCCACCGCCAGAGACTGGTCCTCACGCAATACCGCTCCGTTGCGTTGAATCTCACCGGCAGCCAGACGGGCCCGCCAGACGCCTCGATCGGAATGGCGATGGCGTGCGGCATAGAAGGCGCTGACCTGCAGACCGACCAAAGCCGGCGGCACCCGCTCGCGATAGATCCAGCCCTGGTTGGGAGCTTCCGGTAACCAGCCCGCAGGAGCTGGCGGTGAAGATCCCATCGGTAACGGCGGCGGTATCGGCGGCGGCATCGAGTTCAAGGGCGAGGACGAGTTCGGCATCGACGGCCGCGGCCGCGGCCCGCGCTCGATCAACCGCCCCAGCCAACGACTGAACCCAATACCGGTGTCAACAGCGAGCCAAGCCCCGAAGACTGGGTCTGCCCTTCCCCGGGCGTTATGGCAAGGGCTCGGAGCGGCAACACCGGCCTGGTATCAGCCCCTAATCCACCAGCCCATGCTCCAGGGAATAGCGCACCAGCTCGGTGCGGCTGGCGGTGCCGGTCTTGATAAAAAGGCGGCTTACGTACTTTTCAACGTTGCGGATCGAGGTCTCAAGCCGCCGGGCGATCTCCTTGTTCATCATTCCCTCGGCCACCAGCTGCAGCACGCTGGCCTCACGGGGGGTGAAGTCGAGCTTCACATCGGGGGCGGCCTTCTTGACGCCGCCGGTGCCGAGCATGGAGCGGATCTCAGTGATCTGCTTGGCCATGGCGCCGATGTCGGCATCGGCGAAGCGGGCCGCCTCGACCAGCAGCCGATCCTGGCGACGCACCACATTGCGCACACGCGCCACCAGCTCATCGGGGTCGAAGGGCTTGGGGATGTAGTCGTCGGCGCCGGCCTGGAAGCCGGCGATCCGATCGGCCGTCATCCCTTTGGCGGTGAGGAAGATCACTGGGGTGCCCCCCAGGCGCTCGTCGCCACGCAGGCGCTTGAGCAGGCCATAGCCATCGCAGCGAGGCATCATTACATCGGTGATCACCACATCGGGCAGCAGGGTCTGGGCTGTGGTCCAACCCTCCTCGCCGTCGTTGGCGGTGGTCACCAGGAAGCCTTCGTCTTCGAGGTAGGCCTTCACCGCGGTGCGCAGGCCCGGCTCGTCGTCCACCAGGAGCAGGCGCACGGGTGGGGCGGGCACGGCCTCGGCGGGGATGTTGACGTCGCCCTCGGGATCGGGCAGACCGGCGGCGCCGGTGGAAAGGGGGTTCACCATCGCCGAAATCTATCGGGGGCGCCGGATTCGGGCAGCCACTTGCCCAGCGCCGTTCCGGCCAGCCCAAGGCTGCCGGCTCCTGCCCCACCAGAACGGCAGCGCCCCGCGTCCTGACCCTCAGGGATGGGGCAAGGGCGGCACCGACAGCACCTCGAACTGTTCCCGCTGGCGGCCATCAAAGCCGAGGCTGCGGGCCAGGGGGCCCAGCCCGGCCGGATCGCGCCCCGCCTGCTCGGGGAAGCAGGTGGCCCACCAGATCAGGTGATCCAGCCGGTTGGCGGGGTTGATTGGGCCGCCGGGATTGAGGGTCTGCACCACCACCTTGGAGGCGGTCACCCCGGCACGGGTGGCGCGACCAGGCCGGCAGTCGATCGAATCGGTGGTGATCGCCACCCGATCGCTCCATTCCTGCCAGATCTTCACCCGCCAGAGGCCCGGCTGGTCCGGTTCCGCCACCCGCCCGTAAACCCCTAGCCAATGGGTGCCCTCCCGCATGTTGGTTTTTTCCACCAGGATCTTCAGGCCGGGGGGGCGGG